>WTHH01000457.1 GCA_011523195.1 Verrucomicrobiales bacterium | reverse complement strand
GGAAAAATTTCACAGTCATCCGCTGAGTTGAAAGTCGACATGATAAATGGTAAAATATCTGGTTAACGCGCCAGACTCGCTTCGATGCTAGAAAACGGACTGATCGACAGTCGCTCCTACGAGGCGTTGAGCCGTCTTGATGACAAGTCACTGAAGGCTTCGCTTTCCGAGTTGAAGCAGGCTCGAAAACTCGACAAGGTAAAAGCGCCCAAGGAGAAGAAACGGAAATAGCCCGCCCAGGCGCTTGGTTCGAAAACAATTTACATCATGAAAAACAAACTCCTATCCCGCCTGATTTTCTCAGGCTCAATCGCACTCGCCAGCAGTGTGGTCGCCGATGATGCAGTCGACCTCAAGGCACTCGGGGCAAAACTCAAGGCAGCCGTTATCGCAGGCGAGATGACACGGGAAGAGGCCACGGCCAAGTATAAGGCGGCCGAATCCGGCGAAATGGGCGCTACTACTGGACTCTCCATCAATGGCTACTTCGTCGGCGAGGGAAAAGGTGACGATGGCCAATACAAGGCGGCGATCATCGTGCCTTCCAAGGGGAAGGACAAAAGAAAATGGCCCAAGGTCACTTTCACCGGAGAAAGCCTAACTTCTAAATTTGGCGATCTAAAAAAAGGGGCCGTCGTGATCCGGATTGATGACGGATTGACAAGAAAGACGAGCAACGACAAAGGAGCGGCCAAAAAGGGAGAAAAATTCGCGATTAGAAAAAAGGGCGGCAAGGGCGGGGCGGCAAATTTTTACTCCATCGTCATCGGCCGGATGAAATCCAAGGACATCGAGCTGGGGGAATTTACCATGGATGTCGACTACGCCACGGTGAATCGAAACGGCAGCGTTAAGGTTCGGGACGCGATCATGGGGAAGACGGTCAAGGTGACAGGGGTGTCCGGGCAATTCAGAGATAACCTCCTACTCATAAGAAAAGGGCAGACGCTCAAGGTTAGAACCGGTGGTTATTCGTTTGAAAACCAGACACTTTCTTTCGCACATAAATTCAATGTACTTGAGCGTGCTGTCCCGTTCAGCCCAGATGCTCATGGCGTCCCTCCTGAGACATTCCGTGGATTTGCCGGGACGCTTAAGGGGAAAATTCTGGAAAGCGGCGGCTATGAATTGCTGATGCTTGTGGATGAAGTCGTAAGCGTGGCCGATGCCAACAAGGCTACTGCACCGAAGAGCATCATGGGGAAGCGTATTCGCGTAAGCGGTTTTTACAATGACCATGCCGACAAATTTAACAGCCTTTTGCCGAACGACATCATCCGCGTCGGGATGCTTCATCGCAATACGAACTTCGACATGTTTGAAGTCACCGATGTGTTGGAAGTTTTGGAGCCATAAATCGAGCACTTAACGGCGACGATTGTACCAATGGAACAAACCGGGAAAAAAAGAGCGTTTGCACTTCTCATTGGTTTTCTGATTATCGGTGTCCTGAGCAGCAAAGCGGTTGAAGAAAACGCTTCCGTTGAACAGCGCTTTGCCCAGCCTGACAGCGGCAGTGTACCTGATTTTCAAAAACACATCGTCCCGCTACTTGGGAAACTTGGCTGCAGTTCCGCAAAGTGCCACGGCTCCTTTCAGGGTGCGGGAGATTTTCGGTTGTCCCTTTTTGGATTCGATTTTCAAAAGGATCATGCTGCCCTGCTTGGGGAAGCCTCTTCAGAGGATGAAAACCGGGTCAACCTGACCGCGCCCGAGCGGAGTCTGATTCTCCTTAAGCCAACCAGACAAATCAAACACCGCGGCGGAGAGGTCATAGAGAAAGATTCTTGGGAGTACAATCTACTGCACCGATGGATCGAGGCGGGGGCGAAAGGGGCGCAGATGTTAAAACCGGAAAACCGTGCATCAGCCTCAAAGCCAGTGTTCTCAAAAGAAGGCATCACATTTTTTAACGAAAAGATTTTACCGCTGTTTGAGAAGAACTGTTACGAGTGCCACGGGAACAATCAAAGCAAGGGTGATTTTCAACTTAAAGCTCGAGAAGATGTGCTCCTCGGCGGTGCATCCGGTGAACCCGCCATCGTCCCGGGGAACATTGAAAAAAGCCTTTTAATCGAAGCGGTACGGCACACCGATCCCGATTTTCAAATGCCGCCCGAGCGCAAACTGGAAGAGGAGGAAATTAAGGATTTGGAAAAGTGGGTTGCCCAAGGGGCACCTTGGCCGGACACGTCGGACCTCGCCCCTGCCCAAACGGCAAAAAAACTTAAGCAGCTTCACTTCGAGCCTTCTGAAATTCTATTTTTAAACACGGGCGATTCAGCACAAATCAAGATTGTTGCCGAATGGGGTGACGGGGAGCGGGAGGACGTCACATCCCTAACCCGATTCCGCGCCAATGATGACGCCGTGGTAGAGGTCGACGAATCCGGACTGGCAACTTCCAGTGGCAAAGGCGACACGCACATCGTTGCGTTGTATGATAATGGCATCGCGGCCATCCCCGTCCTGCGGCCGCTCTCCGGGGATCATCCCAGAATCGACGTCACAAAATATTCCAACCCCATCGACAAACTGGTTGGGGAAAAACTGAACAAGCTCGGGATCGCCCCGTCGGCCATCTGTTCGGACACGGAATTCCTCCGAAGGGTCAGCATCGATTTAGCCGGCACACTTCCCTCTCCCGACGAAGTGTTGGCATTTATCGCCGATCAGGCTGCAGACAAACGAATCCGAAAAATTGATGAGCTGTTGGAACGCCCCTCCTACGCCGCGTGGTGGGCGAACAAGCTGTGTGACTTCACCGGATGCAATCCCACTTCCATCAGTAGCCTGCTGGAGGTGGCCAGGGAAGATGGATACGTAAAGGCAACCAGATGGTACGACTGGATTTATGAGAAGATCATCAGCAACCGGCCCTATGTTGAGTTGGTCGAGGGAATCATGCTGGCCGACTTATCCCGTGGCAGCGGTGGTGGGATGCCCTATTTTTGGACGCGACAAAGTCTGGAAGAGCCAAAGGATACAGCCATGTCCGTCGCCCATAGCTTCCTGGGGATTCAATTGCAGTGCGCCGAATGTCACAAACATCCCTTCGATCAATGGACACAAAATGACTTCGCAGATTTCTCCAACTTCTTCGATTCCCCCATGCTCAAGACGGGGCGAAAAAGAAGATCCTCCAGCTCTGCATCCACCGATATAAAGGAACTGAGCTTGTTGCGCAGTCACAGGGTCACGATCAGGGATGAAGACCCTCGCGAACCCATCATGGATTGGCTGAAACGAGAGGACAATCCATGGTTTGCCCGCTCGTTCGTGAATCGCGTGTGGGCCGGTTATTTCAACGTCGGAATCGTGGAGCCGACAGATGAATTCACTCCCTCCAACCCTCCCAGTAATCCCGGTCTGCTCAACTGGCTGGCTCAGGGCTTTATCGAAAATGGCTACGACATGAAATGGCTGCACCGCCAGATTGTCAGTAGTGAAACTTACCAACGCAGTTGGCGCCCGAATAAAACCAACCGCGATGACCTCCGCAATTTCAGTCGGGCCATCCCCCGCAGAATTCCGGCGGAGATTATCTACGATGCGATGAAACAAGCCACGGCCAAAACAGATCAATTGGAAAAGGTTCGAACCGACTTGAAACGACGCGGCACAGGACATCTCTCAATGCGCATGGCGGGCACTCACGCCATGAAGGTGTTCGGCAAACCGGATCGGGCAATCAACTGTGACTGCGAACGAGTCAACCAGCCTACGTTGCTGCAATCCATTTTTCTTCAGAACGATCCCCTCGTCCGCATGCGACTCGACAACAGCGGCTGGATTACCGAGGTAAGCGAGAGCGGGCAAACGGAATTTTCAAGGCTGATAAATGAAGCCTGGCTACGCTCCTTAAACCGCCTCCCTCGACCGGAGGAGATTGCACGCGCCAAAAAACACCTCAGCGAAACTCCATCAACAGAGGAGGGTCTAACGGATCTTCTCTGGGCCTTGATGAACACAAAGGAATTTATTTTAAACCACTAGTCTCACTGCATTCATGACAAAAAAAATTCACCCTCTCCTGGTTTTTATGGCAGTGGCAATGCCCACAAGCCTGAGCGCCAACTCGTACTGGAATCAATTCCGTGGGCCCAATGACGCAAACGCCCCGGATGCCAACCTCCCCATTGAGTTTTCCGGCACAAAGAACGTGCAATGGAGAACCCCAATTCATGACCTTGGTTGGTCCTCCCCCGTTGTCTGGAAGGATCAGGTTTGGGTAACGACCGCAAAAGTGGACGGCTCCGAAGTGTTCGCCGTTTGCGTCAATCTTGAGACCGGGGAAAAGGTGCACGACATCAAGGTCTTCGACGTGGCCAAGCCGCAGACCGAATACAATCACCTAAACACACATGCCACCCCTACCCCGATCATTGAAGAGGGGCGAATCTACGTGCACTTCGGCTCCTACGGCACAGCCTGTTTGGACACGAAGACCGGCAAAAAACTCTGGGAACGCCGTGACTTGAATTGCGACCATAGGGTTCGTGCTGCCTCCTGCCCTATTATCGATGGTGACCTGCTGTTTCTCACGTACGACGGGGTGGACAATCAATTCGTTGCTGCACTGGAAAAGAAAACCGGCAAGACCCGCTGGATCACGAAACGAACCTACAAATCAGGTCGGGTGCCTCCAAAGGACAAGCCAAACGACAATCGAAAATCTTATGCCACCCCGGCCATAATCGAACACAACGGCAAAAAACAACTGATCAGCCCGGCTGCGGAGGCGACTTATTCCTACGATCCGGCGACTGGCGAAGAATTGTGGTTTATTCGCCATGGCTCCGGCTTTGGCTATAATGTCACGTGCAAACCTATCTTTAGGCATGGACTGGTTTTCACCAACTCCGGCATCTCAAAAAATCTCTTCGCCATCGATCCATCCGGCTCGGGCGATGTCACCGATTCGCATATCCGGTGGAAAACACGTAGAGGCGTTTCCAACATTCCCGCGCCGCTCGTCGTTGGGGACAAGTTGTTCCTGATCAGCGACAGTGGCGGAATGGTCAGTTGCTACAATGCAAAAACCGGCGAGCAACTTTACAGCGAAAGACTGGGCGGCCTTCAAAATCACTGGATCTCGCCCGTGCAAGCCGGAGGTAAAATATACTTGTTCAGTCGCGACGGCATTTTTTCAGTTATTGAGGCATCTGCTGAGTTCAAACTTCTCTCGAAGACTGAATCAGACACCGTATTCGTTTCCATGCCGGCCATCGTCGGAGATACCATGCTCATACGGTCGAACACACATCTTTATCGCATCGCCAAGGGATACAAGGTGAAGCCACTTCCGAAGATCGCCTCGTCAGCCAAGCGCATCCGCAAGGAGAAAGAGGCAGGCAAAAAAAACTCGGACAGCTTAGTTGAAGTCACTGCCTTCTATTTAGGAGGGAAGCCCAACAGCGACGGTGTTTTCGAAGGCCAGTTCATGATCGAAGACGAAAACCTTCCGAAGGAAGAATGGCCTCGGATGAAGTTCACCGGTGAAAATTTCCGGGGCACTTTTTCTGGCTACAAACAATATCAAAAGGTTAGACTGAATATTGAGGAACGGGAGTCTGGCAGCAAAAAATAAAATGTAACCTTTGTTGCCTGAAAAGGGATAAACAATACTAGACGTGCGAATGGACAAATCGCTTTTTAACCGGAGGGAAATGCTCAAAGTGGGAGCCTTGGGCGGGCTTTCACTTTCGCAATACTTCCGCGCCCGTGCCAGCTCACGGGAGCGCTTGGCTAAGCGCTCCGGCATTTTCATTTTTCTCGAGGGCGGTCCGTCTCATCAGGACACGTTCGACCTGAAACCAAGTGCGCCAGCGGAGTATCGCGGAGAATTCAAGCCGATCTCAACCGCCGTACCCGGCATCCAAATCTGCGAGTTGCTCCCCCGGTTAGCCAAAAGCATGAAGGACTTCGCCATCATTCGCGGTCTCTCCCACACCTTGGCAGATCATGGCATCGGTAAAAAATATCTTCTCACCGGGAACCGCCCATCTCAGACCTTAAGTTACCCAGAGTACGGCGCCGTCGTCAGCAAGATTCATCCGTCAGCATTCGACCTTCCCTCGTACGTGTCAATCGACGAATCGTTCGTCGGCCCAGGCTATCTTGGCAACGAGTTCAGTGCCCTCACAGCGAATAAACCAACCTACGGAATCCCGTACAGCGTCCGTGGCATTTCGCTTGAGGATGGGCTGACGGTCGAAAAATATAACTCACAAAAGAGGCTTCTCGACGATCTCGATACCGCATTCCTTGGGTTTGAGGACCTAGACGAATCCGTCCGCGGGCTGGATCGCTTCGGCGAACAGGCCCACGACATCATCAGCTCGCCGACCACACGCAAGGCGTTTGACCTGACACTCGAAAAGACGGCTGACGCGGATCGCTTCGGCAAACATGAGTTCGGCCAGAGCCTGTTGCTCGCGTCGCGGCTCATCGAGGCCGGCGTGCACTTTGTCACCGTGCGGCTTCGACCGGCGGAGTTCGACTTCGATACCCACACGGACAACTTTTCCCGACTGCGCGCACTGTTGCCTCCGTTTGATCAGGGGCTTGCAGCGTTGATCGATCGGCTCAAGGAACGCGGCCTGTTCGGGGAAACCGCGCTAATGGTCGCCGGCGAGTTTGGTCGCACCCCAAAGATCAACGCACAGGGTGGCCGAGACCACTGGGCGCGGGCGATGTTCGCGCTCATGGCCGGAGGCGACGTGCAGGGCGGCCAAGTGATCGGGGCCACAGACGACCGCGCCTCCGAGCCGACCGGCACCGGCTACTCGCCGGAAGACCTTGCGGCGACCTTTTTCCAAAATATCGGCATCAATCCTCAGCACGAATTTCAGACAAATGTTGGCCGGCCTATTAATCTCATTAGAGATGGGCGACCCATCGAACAACTTTTCTCATGACTAAAATTAACCTAAACAAACTTATAGCAGTTGCTTCAATTGTAGTAACCGCTGGATGCGGAGGCTCAAACTCACAATCTTCAAATAAAGAAGAAAAGACCTCTATCCCTCCAAAGCCTCCGGCAATCTCACTTTTCGACGCCTCAGCAAAAGGAGATCTCGATGCTGTAAAACAACATATCGCAGCAGGTACAGATTTAAATCAAATAGATCCAAATGAACAAGGAAGCAAAGATTCCTGCCTGGGTGTGGCAGCAGCATTTGGGCACAAGGATGTAGTCATTGCATTAATAAATGCTGGGGCTGATATTGGCTATAGAAATAAAAACGGATCTTCCCCCCTACATATTGCTTCGTTTTTGTGTTACCCTGAAATAACTCAAGCTCTAATAGACAAAGGTGCAGATAGAAACGCAAGAGACAACGAAGGCGGAACAGCACTCGATTTCATGATCCTCCCGTGGGATCAGGTGAAGGGTGTATATGATTTTATTAACGGACTTATTTATAAACCCTTGGGGGTGCCATTAGATTACGAACGAATTAAGTCAACTCGCTCTGAAATCGTCAAAATCTTACGAAGCTAGTAGGGGCGATTACCCTTTTCTCCTAATTTTCTGAGGCAGTTAAGATTCTATATCATAAATTTATATGAAGTTTTTTGTAAAAATACTTGCTGTTTTTTTGTTTTTCCCTTCAAGCCAAGAGCAAATACAAGCCAAGGAGTTAAAGCTAGATGACTTGTTCTCCAAAGACCGGGTCATTGAGGTTAATATTAAAGTTTCAAAGGCAAACTGGGACAAGCTTCGGTTTCAGTCACAAAACTTTTTTACGGCACTACAGCCCAGTCGACAGTTCGAACAGCCTCCCTCGCCCTACACCTACGTGGAAGCAAGTGTTACAATCGACGGTGTGACTTATCCAAAAGTAGGTATACGCAAAAAAGGATTTATCGGCTCACAAGATACCAACAGACCATCACTCAAGATCAAGCTAGATCACTACATTAAAGGCGAAGCGATTGACGGGCTAGACAACCTCACGTTCAACAATAACAAACAAGACGTCACCTTGATGAACCAGTTTCTCTGCTACGATCTCTTTGACCGAGCAGGGGCTCCTGGTTCTCGATGCGGTTATGCCCGAATAACAGTCAACGGCAAAAACCTTGGTGTTTACAGCCATGTTGAATCCGTACGGAAGCAATTGCTAAAGCGAGAGTTCGGAAGCTCTAAAGGCACCCTCTACGAAGGTACAGTGGTTGATTTCTATGAGGATTGGGAAGGTAGCTTTGACCGGAAAACCGGGAAAAAGAAAAAGGGCCTAGAGGCAATCAACAAAGTCATAGACGTGATGAAGGGAGCAGAAGGCACGCCGGTTGTCAGCGGTGACTTTGCCGGCCGCGCGCTCGTCCCCACCAATGGCGATGTGGACGACGACTGGTTCAAGCCGGGCTTTGACGACTCGGAGTGGATTGCCGGCAAAAACGGAGCCGGCTTCGAGACCGAGCGCGGCTTCGAAAAGCTGATCCAAAAGTCATTCGATTTCCGTGAACAGATGCACGGCAAAGCAACCTCAGTTTACCTCCGTTTCCCGTTCGAGCTAAATGACCTCGAGTTGCTGAAGAAGAGCAACCTTGCTTTACGCATGCGGGTAGACGACGGGTTCGTGGCCTACATTAACGGCAAGGAAGTGGCGCGGTTCAACGCCCCCGAAAACCCGACGTGGGACTCAATGGCCACCGGTAGCCGTGGCGACGGAGCCAACATGACCTGGAGCAACTTTGACCTCTCAAAGCATGTCGACATTCTGCTCGAGGGCAAAAACATGCTGGCCATCCACGGTATGAACAACAGCCTCGAAAGCAGCGATTTTCTCATTATGGCTGAGCTGGCAAAGAACGATTTCAATTTTGAAAAAGAGTTGTGGAAGCTTGTTGATGAGGAGGCTTTCTACCAGTTCTGGGCAATTGAAGGACTACTTAGTTTTTGGGACGGCTACTCCGGCAACCGCAATAATTTTTTCGTCTACCTCAACCCAGAGAC
>WTHH01000397.1 GCA_011523195.1 Verrucomicrobiales bacterium | reverse complement strand
ATCCACTCCCCGGCGGCAGTCGCCTGAGCCGTGCTGTTGACAATCCCCAACCGTGTCACCGGGCCAAGCCGCGTCAACGTCAGGTTGTCGGCGATGCTTCGGCCGAGCAGGAGCCCCTCCTCCTTCCGATCCTCACTGAGCAGGCCGACGCCGTTGACCAAGCGCTTGGCCGGAGTCGAGCGGGTCGCCTCACGCGAAAAAACACTCACGCTGCCCTTGGCCAAGCGGTCGAGCCCAAACACCGCCCGCAGCGTCTCCGTTCGCCCCGCGCCGACCAACCCGAACAGGCCGACGATCTCCCCGGCGCGCAGCGTCAGGTCGACCCGACTCGGCTTGGCCAAGCCAGCGACGCCGCGCAACTCCAGCACCGGTTCCCCGGCAACCCGGCTGGTGCGCGGGTAGATTTCATCGACCGTTCGGCCGACCATGAGCTGGATGATTTGGTCCAGACTCGCCCCAGCCATCGCGCCGGAGCCGACGCTGCGGCCATCGCGCAGCACCGTAAACCGGCTGGCCACGCGCTGGCATTCCTCGAGAAAGTGACTGATATAAATCACGCTCACGCCGCGCTGGCTCAACCGCTCGATCACGCTAAACAGGTTCTCCGTGTCCAACTGCGTCAGGCTGCTTGTCGGCTCATCCATGATCAGCACGCGCGGCTCACCGACCAGCGCGCGGGCGATCTCGACCAGTTGCTGCTGCGCGATTGTCAGCGAGCGAACCGGTACGTCGAGCGGCATTTGAAGCTGGCCGATCTCCTCCAGCGCGCGCTTGGCCAGGCGACGCTGCTCGCCCCGGTGCAGCCATCCAAACATCTGCGGCTCGTTGCCAAGCAGCATGTTTTCCTCCACCGACAAGTCCGGCGCGAGGTTCAGTTCCTGATAAATCATCGCGACCCCGCTGTTGCGCGCGTGCAACGGATCGCTTGGCTCGTACGGCTGGCCATCGAGCGAGAGGCTGCCAGCGTCCGGCTGGTGCGCCCCGCTGAGTACCTTCATCAACGTGCTTTTGCCGGCGCCATTTTCGCCGATCAACGCGTGCACCTCACCGGGAGCCACCTCGAGACTCACGCCGCCAAGTGCCACCGTCGGGCCGAAGCGCTTGGCCACGTCACGAATGCGCAGGCGCAGTGGGTTGGACTCAGTTTCCTTCGCCAAGATACTCCTCGAGCGGCGGGTTTAGTAGTTCCTGAATCTCCGGTTCGCCCATGTTTTCCTTTGTCACCATGGCCACCCCGGTGTCGATGCGTTTCTCCACCTTCGCCTCGCTGATGTGGCTGGCCAGCGTCTTTACGCCGAGGTAGCCCATCCTGATCGGGTTCTGCACCACCAACCCCTGAACATCGCCAGCCTCGAGGTCGCGCAGCGACTGCACACTAGTGTCGAACCCAACAATCTTCACATTGCCCCCGGCCTTGCCGAGGTCGCGAATCGCCTTGGTCATCGAGACTGTCACCGACTCGTTCGGACAAAACACCCCATTCACCTCATTCCCGTAACGGCTCAACAAGTTTTGCGATGCCGTGTAGGCGAGGTCGCGTGTGGCGCCCGAATACTGATCGGACGACAACACCTTGATGCCTGGATACTTCTCCTTGATTGCATCGAGAAATCCCTCCTCCCGCTTGGTCGTGCTGGCCGAGCCAACCGCATACCGAAGCATCAACACGTTGCCCTTTCCACCGAGCAGTTCGCCGAGATGTTCGCCACCCATCCGACCGCCCAAATAATTATCCGTGGCCACAAAACTCGCGTACTTGTCCGACTGCAGCCCCGAGTCAATGATCACCACCGGGATATTCGCCTTGCCGGCTGTCTCCACCGGGCGCACCAGCGCCTTGTCGTCCAGCGGCGCGAGCACCATGCCGTCCACTTCGCGGGCGATGAAATTTTCCACCACCTTGATCTGTTCATCGCGGTCATCCTCCTTCAACGGTCCCTTCCAGATAATCTTCACCGGCTGGCCGGTAGCATTAAGTTCCCGCTCCGCCTTTTTCGCGCCGGCATGAATCGATTTCCAAAACTCATGCGTTGTCCCCTTCGGGATCACCACAATCTCCAGTCCATCGCCGGCCGAGCCACCGTTTCCATCCGGATCGGAACCGCAACCAGCCACCAAAATCAACGCAGCGCAGGCAGCGCCCAATTGCCATGATTTCATGCGCCGCAGGCTAGGCCAACCCCACCACTCCACACAACCTTTTTGCCAACCCCAAACCAAGCGCCTGGCCAGGCACCCTTTTGGACTGCGGTGGCAGAGCGCAACGGCGACACCGCTTTCACCAGTTAACCGGTTTTTTTGTTCTCAGTCCCCGGT
>WTHH01000285.1 GCA_011523195.1 Verrucomicrobiales bacterium | reverse complement strand
GTGCAGGACACCCTCGGCGCCGTAGGTGAAGCAGTGCTTCTCCGTGAGTAACGGCGAACAGCGAGGGCCGTTGTTGTAGCCGAACGGATCGCGATAGCGGGTGGGGTAGCTGTGTTGCCAAAGCGGCTTGGCGGTCTTGACGTCGAACGCCTGGACAATCTCCTCGTTCTTGACGCGATGAAACAAAACCAGCCGCCCGTCCCGGATGGCCGGCGCGCTGTAGCCGGTGCCGATCTGTTTTTTCCAAAGCACCTTGGGGCCACCGCTTGGCCAAGCGCTGAGCAGCCCGGTTTCGGTGGAGATACCGTCCGAAGTGGGGCCAAGAAAATGTGGCCAATCCGCCGCTTGGCCTCTGGCTAAGCCAAGCGCTGCGACAAGGAGAAGCAGGGGAGTACTCGCGAGCCGCGTGCGCTTCCCATCGTTGCAGCGACGTTTTCCAGAATTACTGAAAATGATGATCACCCGTTTTTTTTAGGCGAATGAACCCAAACTTCAAACTTCAAACTTCAAACTTCAAACTATATCCCCCGGTTCATTTTCCAGAGCAGGACGCAGCCGATGCCTTGGAACAGGAAGTTGGGCAGCCACATCCAGAGGTGTGGCGAGAGGGAGGGGGAGCTTTCAAGTGCCTGGGCGAGGATGATCAGCCCATAGTAAATAGCCACCAAGCCCAGCGCGAAGGCGATGCCGATGTTGGTCTCACGCCGGTTGCCACGGATGGCCAGCGGGATGCCGATCAACGTGAAGCCAATGCAGGCGAACGACAGGGCGACTTTTTGGTGCAGTTGCACTCGGGCCGGGGTGGCGTCGGTGCCGTGCTGCTTGGCTTCCGCGATCCGTTGGCGCAGTTTGCTGAAGCTCATCTCCTTAAGCTTGGCCGAGCGCTGGGTGTTAATCTTCTCCTTTTCGCCAAGCGCCATCGGCCCGTACTTCGAATAGACGAACGTCCGTTCCTTGCCTTGGTTGAACTCAAATCCGTCGACCGTCTTGAGTGTGAGCATGATCTGCTTCGTGTCTGGATTGACCTCAAGTGCAGCTTGCTCAGCGTTCATGCGCATTCGCAACTTCTGGCTTTCGTCGTACTTATAAATGGTGACGTCATGCAGGCTGTTGCCGTCAACGCGATCGACGTAAACGCGGTAGCCGGGGAAATCGGTGTAACCTTTTTCCTGTATCAACGCCGAGGCCCGCTCCAGCCCGTACTCGAAGATCATCGTCTTGTACGCTGCCCGGCATTGCGGGCCGATCTGCAGGTTGATCCAGCCGCAGAGCATCGACATCACGATTCCGATCAGCAGCACCGGCGCGGTCAGCGAGAGCAGGCTGATGCCGCCGGCACGGGCGGCTGTCAATTCCTGGTCGGCGCTGAACCGCCCAAAGACGAGCAGCGTGGACGTGAGCATCCCCATCGGGAGCGAGTACACGAGTACGAACGGGATCAGCAGGCCGATCGCCTTGAAAAGAAAACCGGGTGAAACCTGCCCGGACGCCATCAGCGCGGCGATCTCCTTCAACAGGTTGCCCAGCAGGAGAACGAACGTGAAAACCAGCACCGTCATCAGCAACGTGGCCAATGTTTGTCGGGCGAGGTACAGGTGCAGGGTTTTCATTGCGGGTTCGGCGGGTGCGAACGCGCGACATTGTTGGAGACGCTTGGCCAAGCACGCAAGTTTTATGCGGCGTAAACCCATCCGTCATGGGTATTTCAGCATTGCCGCTTGGCCAAGCGACGGATGTGCGATTTACAAAACAAATCGCTTGGCCAAGCGCTTGGTGTTGGGCCATGCTTCTCGGGTTTTACGACCAAACCCGATGAGCGAAACAAAACCCAAACAATCCGAATCGACACCTCCGCTAGACGACCACGAAGAGTTCGTCCACGAGGATGATACCGTCATTGGCCACGCGCTGAAGTGGTCTGCCATCGCAGCCGTTTTTTTAGTCGTCGCCGGCTTCGTGGCGTACACTGTGCTCAAGCCGAAGGACGAAGTGGTTCAGGCGGTGAATACCGAGGTGGTCGCACCGGAGCAGCGCGAGGTGCCCGCCGAGGAGTCTGTTCCGGAGTCGAAGTTTACCGATATCACGGCGGCGGCCGGGATCGATTTTTCCCATAACAACGGCGCAATCGGCGACAAGCTGCTGCCGGAATCGATGGGCAACGGCGTGGCGTTTTTCGATTTCGACGCGGACGTCGACCTGGATCTGCTGTTCACCAATGGCACCTGGTGGCCGTGGGTTTTGGAGAAATAACCGGAGCTGAAGCCGACCGCGGCGGCATTATATCGCAACGACGGCAGGGGCGCGATCGAGGAAGTAAGG
>WTHH01000314.1 GCA_011523195.1 Verrucomicrobiales bacterium | reverse complement strand
TGTAGTTTTCATTTCGCCGCCCGTCGCTCGAGTTGCGTTTCTGCGCGAGCCAAGGGCTGTGGGTCGGGTGATCCGGGTGCGGATGGTTTTCCCACCGGGACTCCTTTTGCTGAACGCTCCGCGACTCGACTATCCACGGCATCGCTGAGGCCGGCGCGCCCGGGGCGGGGTCGGCACGCCAATGCAGCTTGATGGCTGCAGTGGACTCGAGCAGCTCGCGGGTCAACCCAGTGGCCCAGCGGCGGACGCCTTGTTCCGCCGTCAGCCCGCGTTGCAGGATACCCTCGTTGACCGCCAGCAGCAGTTCGGCCTGAAAATCGATGTCATCACTGAACCGTTTTTGCACCACGTCCGCTAGGCGGTCGAGGCCCTCGGCCGGGGTGTTTCGCGCGATGTGGCGAAGGTACTTGGCCAGCTCGGCCCGGTCGAAGTTCGTGTCGCTGATGCCGGCCAGCAACAGCTCCCCGGCGACCGGGGTTTCCAGCGCCAGCGCCACATCCATGAGCCGGCGCATTGCGGCCTTGTTATGTTTCAAATCGGCGAGCTGTTCCAGTCGATCGACGGCGCGGATGTTGTTGCGCAGGGCGATCCGGAGAGCGTGCCGCAGGTGTTCATCGTGAGCCGGCACAGCGGCCAGCGCTTCGAGCAGGGGGCGGACGTGGTCGAGGTGAGGGTGTAGGCCAAGGGCATCCGTCGCGGCCCGGCGGACGTGCGGTGAATCGTCGCCAAGGCCGCCCAGCACCATGGAGCGAACCGGGGCCGTCCAGTTTTTTTGTGCCCCGGCGATGCTCCGGCTGTGACTGCGAACGAGCGCGGAGTTGTCCCCGGCCAGACGCAGCAGGGTGGCCTCGTCGAGCTTGGCCAAGCGGTGGAGCACCCACGCGCCGTGGGCCTTCAACTCAGGCGAGGCATCGGCTTGGCCAAGCGCCTGGCCAAGCGGCTTGGCTGCTGCGGCACCGATGTCGTCCGCGAGATAATCAGTCGCTGCCATGCGGCGCGTGAGCAACGGGCTGGACAGCTCGGCGATCGCCTGGCCAAGCGGCGCGGCGGTCAGGTCGACCGGCTTGGCCAAGCGCCTGGCTTCCGATCCTCGATAGACCAGCCGCCAGATGCGGCCCATCTCGCGGTCGCGCCCGGGATGGTTCAGCCGCACCTCGTAGTGGCCGATGATGCGGTTGTAAAAGTCGGCGATGTACAGCGCGCCGTCCGGGCCGAACTGAAGGTCGACCGGCCGGAACCACGGGTCGCTCGTGCGGATTAGGTCTGGCATCTTGACGCCCCTCGGGCTGCCGCCGCGCCAGTTAACTTTGTCGCGGTTCACGCGGCTGGTGACCACGTTGCCAACGAAGATGTTGTCGCGAAACTCCTCCGGCCAGTGTGTGGACTGGTTGAACACAATGCCGCACAGGCCGGTGGAGTCGTGATTGTGCTGGATGACCAGCGGCGCAAAACCCATGCCGTCGTGCGGCTTGCCGAAGCTCGGGTAGTAGGCGTCGCGAATGAGCTGATAGATTGGCGAGCTGTGGCAGTCGGCGGTGTAAAAGTTACCGTGCGCATCAAGGCACATTCCGAACGGGTTCACCTGCCCGAAGGTAAACTGCTGCACGCTGGAGCCGTCGAGTTGCACGCGGTAGGTGTTGCCGGAGTTCATTCGGATGCTCGAGCCGTCGGCGGCATTGACGGTGGTGTTGTTGTTGAACCCGTGTGTGATGTGGAGCCAGCCGTCGAGCCCGCGAGTGAACGACGACTGCATGCCGTGCGTGTCGCGCTCGTAGCCAAGCGGGCCGTAGAGCTTGGTGCGTTCGTCCGCGCGGCCGTCGCCGTTGGTGTCCCGCAAAAACCAGATGTTGGGAATGCTCCACGCGATGACACCATCCTTGTACGGGTAGACTCCGGTGGGGATGTTGAGGCCGTCGGCGAAGGTGGAGAGCTTGTCGTAACGCCCGTCGCCGTTGGTGTCCTCGAGTATTTTGATCGTGTCGCGGCCGGGTTGGCCAAGTGGCACGGCGTACGGATACTCGAGCGTACTCGAGACCCAGAGGCGGCCGCGCTCGTCGAACGCGAGATTCATCGGCTGGCCAATGTCCGGGCTGGCGGCGACCAGTTCCATCTCGAACCCGTCCGGCACATCGAACGCCTTGAGGCTTTCCCCGACCGGGAGCGGTTCGGCCTTGCGAACCAGCGACTTGAAGTCCGGCCCACTGAACGAATCCGCGGCTTGCGCCTGGCCAAGCGCTACCATTGCCGAAAGAGAAATGATTGCTCGCAGCATTAGTCCCCAAGGCTGGCTGTTTCGCCCTCTCAAGCCAAGCCTCAGTTT
>WTHH01000168.1 GCA_011523195.1 Verrucomicrobiales bacterium | reverse complement strand
ATCCGGCGACTTCAGCACGCGTCAGGGCCCGGTGTTCGCCAACCTCGTTTTGGCCAAGCCGGGCACGCCTTCCAGTAACACGTGGCCGTTGGCAAGCAGGCCTATAATCAACCGCTCGACGAGCATTTTCTGGCCGATAACGACCTTGCCCATCTCTCCCAAAAGCGGCTGTACGAAGGCGCTCGTGCGTTCGACTTCCTCATTGATGGCTGTAATCCCTGCGTTCATGGGCGGCGGAGTATCTTTTTTTTTTGAATTTAAAACAAGGTTTGAGCGCGTTCGATGTCGCGTGAAATTTGGGCGGTCAATTCCTTGACGGAGTCGAATCGTTTCTCTTCACGCAGCCGGTCGACGAATTCTACCCTCAACTGTTTGCCGTACAGTTCGCCGTCGTAGTCGAGCAGATGTGCCTCGACCTGCAGCGACGGCTCCGGCTTGGCCAGCGTGGGTCGCACGCCAATGTTGAGCACGGCTCGGTGCGTCGCCTGGCCAAGCTGGGCGTGCACGGCGTAGACGCCGTTGGGCGGCAGCACCCGTCCACTAGTGTCAATATTGGCCGTGGCGAAACCGATATCGCGGCCTTTGCCGTCTCCCTTAATGACAGTCCCCTCGATGGCGAAGTTTCGGCCGAGCATCTGGCCGGCGTAGTCGAGTCGCCCCTCGCGCACGGCGTCGCGGATGCGGGTGCTGCTCACTGCCTGGCCGTCGAGCGTCACGGCCTTCAGACCGTGCACGTGAAAGCCAAGCGCTTGGCCAAGCGCCTGCAGCGACTCGACGTTGCCATCTCGCCTGTGGCCAAACGTAAAGTTGGCCCCCACGCAAATACTATGGATAGACCCGAAGCCGTCGAAGAGTTCGCGGACAAATGTCTCGCCCGGTTTTTGGCTCAAAGCGGAGTCGAACCGGATGACCAACGCAGCGTCGATTCCGATGGACTCAATGGCGCGGAGTCGTTGTGGTCTGGTTTGCAGCAGGGCAGGGGCGCGGTCGGGCGCGACAACGTTGGCCGGGTGTTGGTCGAACGTGACAGCGACAGCCAAAGCCTCATGCCGGGCGGCGTCATTCACCGCCTGCCGAAGTACCTGTTGGTGACCCAAGTGCACGCCGTCGAACATGCCGATCGCGAGGCAGACTCCGCGATTTCCGTTGGCTAGATTGCCGGGTTGGTTAAGTTGCTTCACGTTGCCGGGGCGGAGAGTTTGAGTATCGGAACGACGCGCTTGGCCAAGTCCGCAGGCGAAAGGTTTGTCAACTCCTCGAGGGTGGTGGCACCGCTGATTTTGAATTTGCCGGAGACCGTGCGCCGCAGCCCGGCGAGGTGTGCGCCACAGCCAAGCGTTTGGCCAAGGTCATGCGCCAGCGAGCGCACATAGGTGCCCTTGGTGCAGGCGACCTTGAACCAGGCGAACGGTGGCTCGTATGCGGAGATGAGAAACTTGTAGAGGTGGATGAAGCGTTCCTTGCGCTCGACCTCCTTGCCCTTACGGGCGAGCTTGTACAGTGGCGTGCCGTCGATTTTGATGGCACTGACCATCGGCGGTAGTTGCATTTGGTCGCCAAGAAATTTGTTGGCCTGTTCCTGCAACGCATCGAGCGTGAGGTCGGGCACCGGCTGGGTGGTCTCGACCTGGCCCTCGGCGTCGAAGGTATTGGTGGTTTCGCCGAGCTTGATCGAGCCGACGTACACCTTGTCGTCCGACATGAGTTTCTCGGAGAGCTTGGTGGCCTTGCCGAGCAGCAGGGTTAGCAGGCCGGTGGCGGCGGGGTCGAGGGTGCCGCAGTGCTCGACTTTTTTGATGCGATAACTGCGGCGGACAATGTCCACGATGTCGTGCGAGGTGGGCCCGGCCGGTTTGTCGATGAGGAGCGCCCCGTCGAGGGCGTCGAACGTGTTCTGGCTCATGTTGTTCGCGACTTGAGTTGATCACGGATGGCGTCGATCACGCGACGCTGGATGCCAAGCGGCTTGCCAACGATGCGCGCCCCGGCAGCGGCCTGGTGTCCGCCACCCCCGAACAACCCGGCAACATCGCTGACGTTCACGTTTTTGTCCTTCGAACGAAGACTGATCCGTGTCAACTCCGGCTCGAGTTCCTCAAATACACACGCGACCACCACAGGCTCGATGGCGCGGACGTGGTCAATCAAGCCCTCGGTGTCGCTGGCCGTCGCGCCGGTCTTGTCGAAGTCCTCCTTCTTCAGCCAAAAGTAAGCAATCTCGTTGTCGTCGATCAGCTTGAATTTGTTGTAAACCCGCTGCAGCAGTTTCACGCGGGAGAGCGGGTACGACTGGTAAACCTCGTCGCACACAGTGGCGAGAT
>WTHH01000342.1 GCA_011523195.1 Verrucomicrobiales bacterium | reverse complement strand
CGCAGTCCATGCAGGTGAAGTCCGTGCCGCCATGCGTCTTGCGGCTCCAATCCATCATGATCGAAAACAGGGCCACGGTCGTCATGCCGGAGATGAAATGGTCGATCACGATCACCGGCAGAATGAACTGTGTAGGCGGGGCGGTGCCCTTAGCTGTGAGCAGCAGGTAGCCAACCGCAGAGGCGGCCTGCAACCCGCCGAAGATCAACAGCGAGTTCAAGCGGCCAAGCCGGTTGGCCAAACCACCGGCGATGATGGCCCCGGCCAATGCCGCGACCGGTGCGGCGACTCCGAGCAGGAACCCGATTTGCTCGAAGCCCATTCCCCAATCCTTGAGCATCGTCGGCAGGATGGCGCGGATGAAACCCTCGAGCAATCGGAACGCAGCGATTAACGCGAAGATGCGGAGCACTTTCGGCTGGCGAATGAACTCGATGATGCCGCCCCACGACTTGGCCTGGGTCGGGCTGCTTGGTTGCGATGCAGTTCGGGTCGGGCGATTGAGTGCGATGGGGATGGTTGCCAGAATGTAAATCACCGCCATGGCGAACAGTAGGTTGCTCCAGCCAAGCGTGCCAAACAGCATCAGGATCAGGCCTCCGCCCACGACGTAGCCCAGCCAGAATGTGCCGACCTGAATCGCGTTACCCCAGCCGCGTTCGCCGTGGCGGAGCAGCGTGATGGCGTGGCCATCGGTCGAGACGTCCTGCATCGAGCTGAAGACATTGATGAGCAGCACGCCGAGCACAAACATACCGATGGGGCCGCCGAGTTGCCATTGCGCGAGGCCGGCCATGACTCCGGCGGTGACCAGTTGCATCGGGATGATCCACGAGCGGTACTTGCCCTGTTTTTCAGAGTGAAAGCGATCGACGAGAATCGTCCAGAGAAACTTCAGCATCCATGGCGTGTAGAGGGCCGGGTAAAAAAGAGCGATTTGCTCCAGCGACACGCCGCTGTCCCGGAACACCACCGGGACTGTGTGCCGGAAAAAACCGTTGGGAATGCCCTGTGAAAAATAGAGGGCACCGATCACTCCGACCTTTGCTGCCGTACCGCGGTCCATGCAGGGCAGGGAGTGTTATGTTGAAAGCCCGGTGAGGCAATCTTACTCTGCGTCCAGCATGATCCTTTTTCGATCGATCGGATTTACTCTGGCTACGGTCGTGTTTTTCGCGCTTGGCCAAGCTCGAGCGGCGGAGGCCAAGCGGCCCAATATTTTGTTCGTGATGGCCGATGACCTGGGCTGGATGGACCTTGCCTGTCAGGGCAACGAGCTTGTGGAGACACCGCATATCGACAGCTTGGCCAAGCAGGGGATGCGGTTCACCAATGCTTATGCGGCGGCACCGGTTTGTTCTCCCACAAGGGCCGCTGTGCTCACAGGGCAGGCTCCAGCCCGGCTCGGCATGACCTCGCACCTTCCGGGAAAATTTTCTCCGAAAGACAACCGGCCGCAACCGGCGGACATGATTCCGGCGATTGGGCCGGAGCATGTCACGATCGCCGAGCGCCTGAAGGAGGCGGGTTACGCAAACGCGTTCCTTGGCAAATGGCACATCGCACCGAGCGTCGGAAAACAGGGCAGGGTGGCGGACGAGCATTCGCCGTTGAATCAAGGGTTCGACATTAACATCGGCGGCGCCTCGTATGGCGGGCCACCGAGTTTTTTCTCGCCGTACCGTATCGCGACGCTGCCGGATGGCGAACCGGGGGAATACCTGCCGGATCGGTTGGTGAACGAGGCGATCGGATTCATACGGGATAATAAATCGAAACCGTGGATGGTGCATCTTTGGTTTTACACCGTGCACTGGCCAATGCAGGCGCCGGAGGCGTTGTTGAAAAAGTATGAGAATCGCAAGGGGCCGGGACTGAACGACACCCGCTACGGCGCGATGATCGAGGCGATGGACCTAGCGATGGGCCGGTTGCTGGCATCGCTCGAGTCGCTTGGCCAAGCGGAAAACACGTTGGTCGTGTTTACGAGTGACAATGGCGGCTTCGCGGGGGTGTCGGATTGCCGGCCGCTGCGCGAATCAAAGGGGCACTTGTACGAGGGTGGCATCCGGGTGCCAATGATCGTACGTTGGCCGGGGCAGGTGGCGGCTGGGGTAGTCAATCACGAGCCGGTGGTCAGCATGGATTTTTACCCGACATTCATTGAGATGGCCGGGCTCAAGCCAAGCGCGACCAAGCCGATCGACGGGGAAAGCCTCTTGCGGTTGTTTCGCGGACAGGGAAAGCCCAAGCGGTCGGAGTTGTTTTTTCATTTCCCAAACTACGCTTGGCACATGGGCAACCGGCTGGGCGGTGCGGTAC
>WTHH01000276.1 GCA_011523195.1 Verrucomicrobiales bacterium | reverse complement strand
GGAATGCATGAACCGGCTTCCAGTCGACTGTCATCGTGCCCGTTGTCGTCGCACGATACAACACACTCACCCCCTTTGCCGAAAATAGCTCAGCGAATACAGCCAAGTCGCCACCTTCTTCAGAAGGCTTGATTTTAACTGTAGGTGGTTTGCTTTCCCCGATTCCCCTTATCGCTGTGAACACAACGAAGGCTGAAAGAGTAACACTTAATAAACTCTTCAAGTTATGAGCTTAATTGTACGGCCCAACTCAACAATTAGTTACACACTCTAAAGCTCGTGACATTCCGAGCAAAGTGATCACTTGCGCGTGACGTAGACATAGTACGCGCTCAGAATGATGTCCTGCCCGCGAAACCACGTGTGCAACGCCATTGGCCCTTTTTTTAACGATAAAGAAAACTTCACGGAGCGGTCGCCCTGCCTGACTGGTTTGGTCACACCTTCAAATCCGTACGGTCGCTTTTCCCCGATGCTCAGGTGGTGGTAGTCGTTGATGAACAGGCTCGCCTGGTTGATCGGCAACGCCCCTCGCCCGTCATCGGTGAAGCCTTCATCGATGCCCCGATCAAACTCTCGCGGCCAGCGGCGCAGCTCGAATTCGTACTCCCCGTCCTGCGCCACATCGAGCAGCCAGTAACCGCTCTTCCGCGTGCCCCTGCGAATCTGTCCCTGCTGGTCGACGAACACGTCCAGCCACTCGCATGCGGTCAGCATCGACGGATTTTCGTGGTCGCTACCGATGATCACCCGCTGCGGTTCGTTTGCCTTTGGCCCAACTTCCGTCCACCAGCGGTCGAGGTGACCCCGCATCTTTTTTAACACCTCCGGGTGATCCCCGATCACGTTTTTCTTTTGCAACGGATCCGTCTCGAGGTTGTACAACTCGCGATCCTCCAGCAGCCGCCACCGCTTCCAGAGTACCTCCGCCTGGTTGCGTTTCATAAGCGACTGGGAAAACGGGGTGGGATAATTCACGAAGTTCGGCATGCGGCTGTAGTTGATGATTAGCATCCGATCCTCCGGCACGGTTTGTCTGCCACGCAGTACCGGTGAGAGGTTCATGCCGTCAAACCGGCGATCGGTCTTGATGCCGCAGAGCGACAGCAGTGTCGGCAGCAGATCCTGCACCTGCGTCAGGCCGCCGATGTCTCGCGGCTTCGTAAAGCCGCCCCCGGGCCAGCGGATGAAACACGGCACCCGGTGGCCACCCTCCCACAGCTCCGTTTTCTGCCCGCGCATACCGGCGTTGAAATAACGCGGGCCGTGGGTGCTCCCATTGTCCGTCTTGAAAATCAGGATCGTGTCCTGCTCCAGTTTTTCGTCCGCCAAAAACTCCATCAATCGGCCCATGTTCGTGTCGATGTTGCACACCATGCCGAGGTATCGGCTCAGCCGACCCTTGAGTTGCTGCGGCATGTTTTTGAACTTGGGCGACGACAAAATCTCAAGTACGGCCAGCCGATCCTCCTCCGGTGCGACTAGTGGGCCGTGCGGTGTGTTCGGCGCGATGTAGGCAAGGAACGGCTTGCCCGACTTGGCTGACCGTTTCATGAACCGCATCGCCTCTTCAAAAAACACATCGGTACAATAGCCCTTGAACTGTTTGCGACTTCCGTTGTTGACGTAGGTATCGTCGTAATAGTCGTTGCCCCAAAAATCCGGCACCGAGCCGATGTGTGACGACGGAAACCATACAGTCTGCTGAAACCCCCGGTCCTCCGAGCGAAATGGATAGTTCGCGCCAAGGTGCCATTTGCCGAAAATCCCGGTCGCGTAACCGGCGTCGCCAAAAAAGTTCGCCATGGTCGGCAGCTCCGGGCGCAACAGGGCGCGGCCGCTGCTGACATTGATTGCCCCGTTGCGGGCGGCATCGAGGCCGGTCAACAACTGCCCGCGCGTCGGCGTGCACATCGGCGCCACATGATAATCGGCCAGGCGCAGGCTCTGCCCGTGCAACCGGTCAAGGTGCGGCGTATTCACCGCGGGATTCCCGTGGACGGATAACTCCGGGTAGCCCTGATCGTCCGTCATCACGACGATGACATTCGGCTGGCCAAGTGCGGTCAACGCAGTCAGGCCAGGCCCACCCGCGGCCAAGCGCTTGGCCAGCGGGATGCGATTTGTTTCAAAAATCGTTGTATGGACATGGCTCGGTCAATTGTCGGGTTGAGGCCAGGGATCGACCTTCCAATCCTTGTTCCGGCGCAGCCCGTAGTAAGGGTAATAATCCCACGGTGCCGCTTGGCCAAGCGCACGGGGATCCTTTGTTTTCTTCAGGTGAGCAAACAACCGATCGCGCAGTTCTGCCTGTTGTTTCAAG
>WTHH01000151.1 GCA_011523195.1 Verrucomicrobiales bacterium | reverse complement strand
GCTTTGCCGACCAGTACGAAACCCCCGAGGAGTTCCTCAGTGAACTTGCGCTGTTGAGCAACCTCGACACCGAGTCCAAACGCGACACGCAACCGGACCCGGAGCAGATCCGGCTCTCGACCATTCACCAGGCCAAGGGGCTGGAGTTCGAGGTGGTGTTTGTGATGATGCTCTGCGACGGGTTATTCCCCTCAAGCCGCGCGATCGAGAGCCCCGACGGCGAGGAGGAGGAGCGGCGGCTATTTTACGTCGCCGTCACCCGGGCCAAGTCGGAGCTGTACCTGAGCTATCCGCTGATGCGCTTCATGCATGGCTCCGGCGGCGAGACGCTCCAGCAGCCGTCGCGCTTCCTCAACGAGATCGGCGACGACCTCGTCGAGGAGTGGAATCTGCAAAGCTTCGACCCCTACGGCTGATCCGTGTGAATAGTCAATCCCGCTTGGCCAAGCGGAGTTTTTGACTGAGCGATTGCAGTACGAAGTCGTGCTCGGAGCGGACGCCCAGTCGCTCGATCGGCTCCCAGTACCAACGCGGCCAGAGTCGGCTCTCGATGGTTGTGTGCCGTGTCACCCGAATTTCGCCCGCCTCCTCCGTTAACTCGTAGCCGGCCTTGCTGAAGGTCAGCCATTGGTTTCCCGGCAGGGTGTCGCCGGTGATTTCGAATTCCATCCGGCTTGGCTTTTGCCACGCGGTGACCTCCTGCATGATAATGCCCTTGTCAAAATAACAGGTTCGGACACTGCCTCTGCCCTCCCCTCGAGCGTGCAGCGGCGCGGCACCGGCAGCGCGCCGAGTTGCAGCAGGAACGGCTTGGCTCCATCCATCGATTCGAACGAGCCAAGCGCCTCCCAGATCCGGTCGGCCGTGGCCGCGATGCGGATGCTGTCCGAGATGGTGACCGCGGCCGGGCTGGCACGCCTCGGTTCCTCAGCCTTGTCGACCCCAGCGACGAGCAGTGGCGAGAACAGCAGGAGGATCGCCAGGTGTTTACCGGAGTTGAACTCGTCCTTTTTGAAAATGATCTTAGCCACGTGCACCAGTAGGCCGGCGACGATCATTGCCGCCATGGCCAGAGGCGCTGCCATCAACGCACAGAAAATTCCCTCCATGCCCATCACGATCAAAAATGACATCGCGAACACACAGCCGCCCAGCCCGCTGAGGGCGATGTGCTTGATGTTGTTGACGAGGAGACCGATGGTCAGACCGGCCACGAATGGCACTGCGATGAAGATGGCCGAACCAAGCGTGGTACGCTCCGACGCGACAAAGTAGTAGCCCAGAACCATGAGCAAAGCCGAGATGTCGCTCGCCCAAAGCACCCCGCACTTCAGGCTGCTGGACTCGCTTGGGTGATCACTCATGGCAACCTGTCAGGGTTGTCCCTTGGTTTTCTTGCGGGCCGTTTTTTTGCGGCTCCGGCTGTTGAGATGCCGGTTGACGGCGTTGAGATAGGCCTTGGCACTGGCCTCAATGACGTCGGTACTCGCGCCCTTGCCGGTGACGAGTTCGCCGTCGCCGAAGTCGACCTTCAAGCTGACCTCGCCCAGCGCGTCCTTGCCCTGCGAAACACCGCGCAAAGCATAGTCCTTCAGACGCCCGCGCGTCTCGGTCAACCGGTCGATTGCCTTGAGCGCGGCATCGACCGGGCCATCGCCCACCCCGGCGTCCTCCAGCACGGTATCCTTTTTCGCCAGACCGGTGGCCGCCTTGCGGAGGCGCACGGTGGCGGTCGGGACAGTCTGGTTGCCGCTGGTGACGTTGACGTATTCCATCACCCACGTCTCCGGCACCTTGGTCATCTGGCCATCGACCAACGCGCCGAGGTCGTCGTCATAGACAAATTTCTTCTTGTCGCCGACCTCCTTGAACCGGCTGAACACATTCGTAATCTCGTCGTCGGTGAGCTTGAAGCCTAGGTGCTTGAGACGCATCGCCATCGCGGCGCGACCACTGTGCTTGGTCAACGGCAGCTCGGTCTGGCCCCAGCCGACGTCCTCCGGGTCCATGATCTCGTAAGTCTCGCGTTTTTTGATGATGCCATCCTGATGAATGCCGCTTGAATGGGCAAATGCATTCTCACCCACGATGGCCTTGTTTCGCTGCACCACAAAACTGCTCATGCGCGAAACCAGACGCGACGACTTCACGATTTCGCCGGTCTTGATGCCGCACTTCAGGCCCTCGTAGTAATCCTCGCGCGTCTTCAACGCCATGACCAGTTCCTCCAGCGCAGCGTTACCGGCGCGTTCACCAATGCCGTTGACGGTGCACTCGATCTGCCGGGCACCGTTCTCGACTGCGGCCAGTGAGTTGGCCACCGCCATGCCG
>WTHH01000037.1 GCA_011523195.1 Verrucomicrobiales bacterium | reverse complement strand
GATGGTCAGGACTATTTTCCGGGCGGATTCCGTCTGGTCAGCGCGCGCTCCAAGGCGTCGCGGCTGGGTACCCTGACCGTGCATCGTTCCCCCGTTATGCAAAACGGTCGACGCAGAAATGAACCCAACGGGTTGCTTAGCTTCAAGGCAAAACAGGGCGTGAGTGGCTCGGGGGAGATCGAGTACACGATCGAGGATGCACTGGGCCAGCGAGCAAAGGGAGTAATCACGCTGATCATTTCCGGGGAGATGGAGTCGCTTGTCGACTCTCGCAGCTACGCCCGGGGCTGGGTGCCTAGCAGTAACCGTGACGACGACGAATGGACGGCAGTGGATTTTGATGATTCAAACTGGAGCCGAGGCCGCAACGGCGCCGGTTATGAGCGCAGCTCTGGTTATATGTCGTTGATCAGTTCCGCCCTGAATTTCCGCACCAAGATGTACAATCGCAATGAGACACTTTATCTGCGGTACACGTTTGATGTGGATCAACCGGAATCGATCGACGAGCTGCTGCTGCGCATGAAATACGACGATGGATTCATCGCGTACCTGAACGGCAATCGCGTGGCTTCGGCCAACGCGCCATCTACGCCGCGGTGGAATTCCGGCGCCACCGCGCTGCACGTCGACCAACTGGCGGTGGTGGCGCAGTCGTTCGATATTTCGCTGTACCGGGAGAACCTGGCCAAGGGCAAAAATGTCCTCGCAATTCACGGGCTCAACTACGAGAAAAACAGTTCCGACATGTTGATCGTGGCCGAGTTGGTATACGCCTCCGGGGAGGGGGATGGAACGGCGCTGCCGGTTTGCGAACCGCCGGTCGAGCGAACACCGGAGTCCATTCTATTGAGTGGCCGCTTGGCCGGTCATCAACCGGACTCAAAAGCGTTTTTTGTCTGGGGAAAAACAGACGCCGGTCCAAACGAAAAAAACTGGGAGTATTCAAAGGAGATCAAGCCAGGCGAATCGGGCAGGCTGCAACATCTGGTTGATGGCTTGGCCGCCGGGGCTGAGTTGTTTTATCGGGTGTACGTCGATGGACCACATGGCATCGCCTGGTCGGTGGACACTCAGCTGACGTCAACCTTGGCCAAAGGCATTCTGGTTGCGAGGCCGGACAGCTATCAGGTTCAGGCGGGAGAGGTTTTGCGCTTGGCCAAGCGGAGTGAAGGCGTGCAGGGGAACGATGTCGGGGTGCGGGCGGTAACCCGTTCTTTGCTATTGGCCAAGCCGAAAAATGGGCGTGTAACACTCAACGCAAACGGCACGTTTACCTACACCCCGAACGATGGTTTCGTCGGGAAGGATCATTTCAATTATAGACTGATTGACACGTTTGCGGATGGGGCGGTTCAAAAGACTGTCGTCTCAGTCGGGGGAGAGTGGCATTATTACGACAAGGCAACCGCACCAAACCGCAACTGGGCCAAGTTGACCTTCGACGACCGCGACTGGAGCGTTGGCCCGGGCCTGCTGGGATACGGGAACGGCAATGAAGCCACGGAGATCAGTTTTGGCACGAACCCGGATCGTAAAAACGTGACCGCCTACTTTCGCCAGACTTTCGAGCTGATGGACACGGCGTTGATCGAAAAGGTCACATTCAAGCTACTGCGTGACGATGCCGCTGCGATCTACCTCAATGGCGAGGAAATATACCGCGACAAAAACCTATCACGAACCGCAAGGCACACCACCACGGCGACCAGTTCGATCGTGAACGAGTCCGCCTTCGCGACATTCGAGGTCGACGGCGCTCAATTTTCGGAGGGGCGAAACGTCATTGCGACTGAGGTGCATCAATCGAGCCGTACCAGTTCCGACTTGAGTTTTGCGCTCTTTGGCCAAGCGCACCTCATTCCGGGCAACCAAGTAACGGTAACCGTTGAAAAAGGGCCAAAATCAGAAATTATTTCCAAATTTAACCTAACAGAAAATGAATTTGAGGTTTTTTTCGGCGCTAAACAGCAAAAAACGTACATTTTGGAAACTTCAACTGATTTGAACCAATGGAATAAAGTTCAAGTTATTGAAGCCAAGGGAGATAAAGTGAGTATAAAGCCTGAGTTTGATTTTCGAAGTGGAGCCCGTTTTTTTCGGGTTGTGGAGCAGCCATAGCGCCGCGCTTGGCCAAGCGCAGGCCGTTTGGAATTTGCTTGGCCAAGCGACTTTGTGAAATTTTTCACAAATTCACTTGGACACCTTCGTCGAGGGCTGTACTTTTCCGCGAGGGATTGATTGAGCGATGAAAGAAACCGAGATAGGTTACAATTCAAAAATCGAGGGAAATGTGGTTCACACCCGCCTCGACTCTGCAGTTAGTTGGTTCCGAAAGAATT
>WTHH01000157.1 GCA_011523195.1 Verrucomicrobiales bacterium | reverse complement strand
CCATTATATATGTGTTTTTCGTAAGGAAAACTCCCCTTGTGTACCACGGATAACCGTGTTTTGAAACACTCGGAATCGAACAAAAAAGGGCGAATGTCAGGAATGACGATCTTGAAATGCCCCCGGCGGAAGAAGCCCGCTGAGAGATTTGTCCGCCAAACGCACCGGAAAAGCAACCCCTTTTTTGGGGTTTACTGTTCGGCCAAATCGGGAGACCCGGCTGCCAGCGCCCTGAGTTGCCTGAGGTAAATCCCAGCTGCCAACGTCATGGCCCCGCAAACCATAAATATCTGTAGGAGACTAAAACCCAATTGCGTTTTGCAGACATAGTAAATCAGCGAGGCCAGCGCCACGCCCACGAATGAGATGGTGGAACTCAGCGCAATCACCGCTCCCTTTTCCTTGATGTCGGGACGCTGCTGGACGGTTGTCGCCAGCGGCACGAGGTAAAATCCGCCAAAAAATCCAACGACAGCAAGGCACGCCGCCATCGACGGGAACGTGTCCAACTTTAAAAGCGGTATCAAAAGGATAGAAATCATCAGACCGATGAAACCGATCCGGACAAACCCGTACGCGATCTTGTTCTGCGACAGGAAACCGGCAAGAAAACAGCCGAACCCAATTCCGCAGGCCAGTGCCCCGTTCATGTAGCTAATCTCGTTCTCGGGCAGCTTGAGTTCCTTGCCGTAGAACATCACGCAAAACTGCATCAGCGCGCCTAGCAACCAGAAAAAGGATTCACCCATTACAGCGAGAAAAAGGAGGCGATCACGGCGGATGATTGCAAAACTGTTCGACAACTCCGGAATCGGGTTCACCAGTATTTGATGATCCGGCGCTGCGGGATTCACCCGACTGATCCGTGTCGAGCAAAACAGGCCCACCATCGACAACCCCAGCAGCACCACCCCGGACCAGTGCTGACTGCCCTCGAACTGTACGTACAATTCTCCAGCGATGACCGGCCCGGCGATGATTGCCATCGTCGTTCCGAACTGAATCACCCCGTTTCCCCACGACAGGCGCTTCTCCGGCAGTAACTCCGGCAACAGCCCGTACTTGGACGGTCCAAAAAACGCACTTTGAGTAGAAAGAAGAAACACCACCACGACCAGCAACGCATCGGAATTCAACATGAACCCAAGGATCGCCAGAATCATGATGCCCACCTCGGCAATCTTGGTGCCCACCGTCACAAATCGTTTGCTGTACCGCGTGGCCAACTGGCCGGCAAATGCCGAAAACAGAATGAACGGCACCGCAAACACAAACCCGACAAACGGAGCCCAGTTGTCAGCAGTCGCCTTGCCCAGCACCATGAAAATCACGATAAACTTGAAGGCGTTGTCATTGAATGCCCCCTGAAACTGCGTCAGGAAAAGGCTCCAGAAGCCGACGAGGGATCGCTTGGGTTGATCGGTGGAAGAATCCATAAACCGGTTGACGGAGGGAGCCTACCCGCGCGGCACACAGAACGCCAATGGATTATCCCAACGTTTCTGTTGATTGAATCAATGCCGCCGCTACCCTGTGCGTGGTGTCGAACTTTGAAAATCCAGCCATCGCCGCCTTGGTCAAGCGCATCGATCCCCAGCTCACCTGGGGACAGGTGCACATCCAGCTTGTCGATGACGGCGGCTTCGAGTTACGGCATGTGGTCCATGCTGAAGCCAACGCCGACACGCTTAGCCAAGCGCAAACCGCCGACCTCCGCAGCTTGGCCGAGACGAATGCGCTTGGCCAATTTCGCCCGCTCAAGGCCGCGCCTCACCTCCGCAGCGGCTGGCGCTGTGTCGTGAATGACCTGACCGGACTGGAAACCGCGCTGCGCCACCTCTACCCCGGCAGCGTTGCCGACTGGCATGCGCTGGAACTTGGCCAAGCGCAGCCAACGAGCTATCGCAAATTTACCGAACGCCAGACCGGCATGTACCGCATCACCGCCAAGCTTTCTCCCGGACAGGCCAAGCCAGCCTCCGAAGCCTGCTGCCACTCGGCCTCCTGCCTGAAACAACGGCGCTGGGCCGTGGACGACCTGCCCGCAGAAGAGCCCGCGCAAAAGAATGCGATTCCCTGCCTCGAGCCTTGCGCCCTGATGCTCGAGTTCGCCCGGGTTGTGTTTCGATTCGAGCAACACAACGGCGCCATCGATGACATGACACCGGAAGATCAGCGAAACCTGCTGATGGCCGCCGAGTTGGCTGCGGAACAGGCCGGCGAACCCGAGCGCGAAGCTGACTTTGCCGCGCCCGGCAACCCTCGCTGGATGCGCTACCTGAGACTCCGCCTTGGCAGTTGAACAACCAAACCGCTTGTCCACTTGGCCAAGCTGAACTATTTTGCGCGCTGCGTGGCTGTAAAAAAACAGAAGACCCCCGCCTCGGACGATGTGCCGTTTGAGGAGGGACTGAAAAAACTCGAGACAATCGTCGAGCAGATGGAAGGCGACGAGATGCCGCTTGAGGATCTGCTCGAGCACTACGAGGAGGGCATTCGCCTAGCCAAGGGGTGTCAGGAAAAACTCAAGGCCGCCGAGTTAAAAATCAAAAAACTACAGCTTAACGCCGATGGCGAAGATGAACTCGTCGACGACGACTCTGTTGAATTCTAAAATGGCAAAGAGCGAAATACACAACAGCTACCTTGACATGGTGGATCACCCCGCCCACGTCAAGAAATTGACGGTGAAACAGCTCGAGCAGTTAGCCAAGGAATTGCGCGTGGAACTCATTGAGGGACTCGCCCAAAATGGCGGCCATCTCGGTCCGAATCTCGGCGTGGTGGAGTTGACCGTGGCCATGCACCGCGTGTTCGAGACGCCGAAGGACAAGTTCGTCTGGGACGTGAGCCACCAGTCCTACGTGCACAAGCTGTTGACCGGACGCAAGGACCGGTTCCGCACCATCCGCACCACGGACGGCCTGAACGGCTTTTCGCTGCGCACGGAAAGTGAGCACGACTGCTACGGCGCAGGCCACGCCGGCACTGCCCTGTCCGCCGCGCTGGGCATGGCCGCCGCCCGTGACCAACGGGGGGGCGACGAGAATGTCGTCTGCGTTTTCGGCGATGCCGCCCTGACCAACGGTTGTTCGTTTGAGGCGCTCAACAACATCGCCCACACCACGAACAAATTCATTGGCATCCTCAACGATAACGAGTGGTCGATCGCCAAGAATGTCGGTGCGATCTCCAACTATCTCAACAAGCTGATCACCAATCCCAGCTACAACAAAATCGCCCACGATCTGCAGCATTTCCTCGAGAAAATCCCGACCGGAAAACTGGCCGTTCGCCTTGGGCTGAAAGGGCAGGAGGCGATCAAGGGCACCGTCACGCAAGTGGCCCTCGAGCACAACGAGGACACGCTCGATGCCGACGGACGCGGTGGGTTCGGCAGCAGCCTGATTTTTGAGGAATTTGGAATCCGCTACCTCGGTCCGATCGACGGACACGACCTGCCGCTGCTGATCGAGACGCTCGAGTTCGCCAAGAGCTGCGAGCAGCCAATCGTCCTGCACGTGATCACCAAGAAGGGCAAGGGCTTCAACGCCGCCCTGAAACATCCCGAGAAATTTCACGGCACCGGCCCATACAATCCCAAGTCCGGTGAGAGTGCCCCCGGAAAACCGGACACACCGCCGAAGTATCAGGACGTGTTCGGCGACACGATGGTCAAGCTCTGCCGCAAGGACAAGTCGGTCGTCGGGATCACCGCCGCGATGCCAAGCGGCACCGGCCTCAAGGCACTCGAGGAAACCGTCCCAAAGCAATACTACGACGTCGGCATCGCGGAGGAACACGCCGTGCTGTTTGCCGCCGGCATGGCGACCATGGGCTTCCGCCCCGTCTGCGCCATCTACTCCACATTCCTGCAGCGCTCGTACGACATGATCGTCCACGACGTCGCACTGCAAAACCTGCCGGTCATCTTTTGCATGGACCGCGCCGGGCTGTCGGCCAACGACGGCCCGACACACCACGGCCTGTTCGACATTGCCTACCTGAACTGTGTGCCCAGCATCATCGCCATGGCACCCAAGGACGAGGACGAATTGGCGGACATGATGTTCACCGCCACGCATCAAAACCAGCCGGCGTTCATCCGTTACCCGAGGGGCAACGGAGAGGGCGTCCCGGTCAAGGATCAGCCGGCCCTCATCGAGGTCGGTAAGGCTGAGGTGCTGCAAAACTTCGCCAACAACGGCAAGCCGAAGGTGGCGTTCTTCGCGCTTGGCCCGATGCGTTCCATCGCAGACAACGCCATCGAGGAACTCGGCACGGAGAACATCGATGCCGCCATCATCAACCCGCGATTCACCAAGCCAATCGACGCCGGAACCACCGAGTTTTTTGCCCGGGCCGCAGACGTCATCGTGACCATCGAGGATCATGTGCTGAAGGGCGGCTACGGCAGCATCGTTCGCGATCATCTGGCTGACCAACAAATCCAGATCCCGGTCATTCGCATCGGCTGGCCGGATGAATTCATCGAGCACGCCTCCTCCGTCGGTTATCTGCGGGAAAAGCACGGCCTGAGCGGCGGAGCTGCAGCCGAAAAAATCAACCGAGCGCTTGGCCAAGTGGCCGACGAGTCCTTAGCGCTTGGCCAAGCGGCAGGAAAATAAAAAATTGCCATGACACGGCACTGTCACAAATGCGGAAAGGAGTGGACGCTCGACGGCCAACCGGGACGCAGTGAGAGTTGCCACGGATGCAACGAGGATCTGCGCATCTGCCTCAACTGCATCTTTTACGACGCCGGCGTCGCCTACCAATGTCGCGAGCGCCGCGCCGAACCAGTGACCGAAAAACATCGGTCCAACTTCTGCGAGTACTTCGACTTCGCACTGCGCGATTGGTCCGGCGAAGGCACAGGCAACACCCGTGCCGACGAGGCGCGAAACGCCTTCGACATTCTCTTCGGCGACTAGCCTGTCGGTCCGCTTCCCTCAATTAAATAGTTGTCAAGCAGGATTCAATCGCTGCTTGAGAAAAAAAAATTGAAATCCAAAAAAACCTGTTGTCAGGAAAATCAGTGAAGACTAAGATGCCGTTCCTGCAACAAACTAATAAAAGCAACCCATGAAGAAAATCGACGCAATCATCAAGCCATTCAAACTTGAGGATGTGAAGGAAGCGCTGGCCACTGTCGGCGTGGAAGGGTTGACCGTGACGGAGGTCAAGGGATTTGGCCGACAGAAAGGTCACACCGAGATCTACCGTGGCAGTGAATACACCGTAGATTTTCTTCCCAAAATCAAATTGGAAATCGTGCTGGAAGACGATCAGGTCGAAGCTGCGGTTGACGCCATCGTCAAGAGCGCCAAGACGGACAAGATCGGTGACGGCAAGGTTTTCATCAGTTCCATAGACAGCGTGACGCGCATTCGAACCGGTGAAACCGGCGCGGATGCCATCTAGGCGGGTGTGTTTTCACACCGCCTCCGGCGACGCCGTAGGTTCGTTCAAAGAGAACGAGCCAGCCATAGGCGAAAACCGGGGACGCAGATGGCGCCAAATGGCCTAATTTTAGGGTATTTTCTTATTGGTCAAGCAGACCATGTTTTTACCTGTGAATAACGTGTGGATAAAAGTTAATAGCTTCTGCTGGAAATCCAGCGGCAGCGTTTCTACTTTTTCCACCTCCCTCGCGGTGAGCAGCCATGAGGAAAGATCGGTTCAATCCGGTCAAAAACCTGAGAACAACTAAGCAACCAACTGAAAACAAGCGACTTATGACACTTTTTTTAACTCAGCGAGAACAGATACCCCCCCGTTTCTCCATCGAAGTCTCGACCCAAACTGAGCATCTGGGGTTCAAAAATACGTTGCTAATTCTTCAGCCTTCGGCGGTCAGTGAATAAAACGGACACAAACTCGTTGTCTTCCCGCCGAATGAACGCTTCCGCCGAGGAAATCTGGGCACAAGCGAGCGATACGCTCCGCAGCATGGTCAATCCGGATTTGTTCAATCTCTGGTTTGACCCCATACGGTTGGTTTCCATTGGCGAAACCGACGCAACCTTAAAAGTCCCCAACGAATTCTGCGCGGTCTGGCTTAAGGACAATTATAGGGAGCTGTTGCAGGACGTTCTCTCCCACATCACCGGCTCCAAGTTGACGGTTCAATTTGATGTCAACTCCGAGAAATCACCCAGCCAGGTTCCCACAGGTACTGCCGAGTTGGATTCACCTGTCAAAGAGCCCACCAAGCCATCAAGGACAAAGTCATCCACAAGTCGCGCATCAAAAAACAGCGACTCGATGGAAAAACTGTTCAACCCCAAGAACACCTTTTCCACGTTCGTGGTTGGTGACAACAACAGTTTCGCACACGCAGCGGCGTTGGCCGTCGCACAATCCCCAGGTCGCTCGTACAATCCTCTCTTCCTGTATGGCGGCGTGGGACTGGGCAAGACTCACCTGTTGCACGCCATCGCACACTATGCACTGGAGGAAAATCCGCGCCTGAAGGTCGCCTATCTTTCCTCCGAGAAATTTACCAACAAATACATCGACGCCATTCAAAACAACGAGTTAGCCAAGTTCCGGCGCACTTACCGCAAGACGGACATTTTGTTGATCGATGACATCCAGTTCTTAGCTGGCAAGGAACGAATCCAGGAGGAATTTTTCCACACTTTTAACGCACTCCACGAGGGCCACAAGCAGATCGTAATGACCTGCGACCGGCCCGCGAATGAGATCAAGGATCTCGAGAAACGTCTGGTTTCCCGTTTTGAGTGGGGGCTGGTCACGGACATGCAGCCACCGAATTACGAGACCCGCCTAGCTATCCTTCGCAAAAAAGCGGCCTCCATCGACGTGCAGGTGCCAGAGGACGTGGTGGCGCTGTTGGCCAAGCGAATCCGCAGCAACATCCGCCGACTGGAAGGCGCGCTCATTCGGGTTTCCTCCTATCAATCCCTCATCGGCAAACCGATGTCCCCCTCTGCCGTGGAAGGGCTGCTTAAGGATTTGTTCCACGAGGAAGGCCGCACGATCATCTCGATCGATCAAATCCAAAAACGGGTTGCGGAGCATTACGACATTCGACTGGCCGACATGACCAGCCGTCGCAGGCCGGAAAACATCGCCTTTCCCCGTCAGGTTGCGATGTATCTTTCACGCGAGCTCACCGGCAAATCGCTCAACTCAATCGGCGAGGCATTCGGTGGGCGCGACCATGGCACCGTGCTGCACGCCTGCCGATTGGTTCGCGACAGGATGGAAGTCGATACAGACGTCCGTCAGGCAGTTCGCTATCTGCAGGGCCAGATTTCCCGCTAATTCGCCGGCGTTTCCCCGACCGTCGGCCAGGTGATCCCGAAAAACTCGGCCGGCTTGGCAAAGATCGCAACCGGCATTCCGAGCGCCTCTTTCAATTCAACGTCACGATCCCAGGGATTTTCGATCGAGCTGATCGTCTGCATCTGCTCCCGGGTCAGGTTTAGCGGGAAATACCACGGCGACACCGCCGCGGTGTTGATCAGAGGAAAATCCGAGCCATAAAGCAGTTTACCTTCAAACTTTTTCTCAGCGAGCGTTTTTTGGAGGTAACCCAGTTTGTTGATCTGCGTCATGCTTGAGATGTCGGCGAAGAGATTCGGATATGTCTCGAGCATGGCGATCAACCGATCGATGTCCTCCTCCCCCGCGTTTTCACCGGTCGAGGCGGTATGCGCCACGATCACCTTCACCCCGAGGTCGAGCGGAAGCTTGAGCCGGACAGGATCCGCGAGTTCATCCCGCGCATGCGTGAACGACCGTTCCGCACCGGCGTGCGTCAACAACGGGAGATTCAGTTCCACCAGTTTGCGATAAAACGGCTCGAGCGACTTGGCGGATGGATCGATGAACTGGATCGACGGCAGCCACTTGACCAACATCGCGCCGTTGTCCCTGGCCCATTGCAGCCGCTCCAACGCATCAGGCCGATGCGGATTGATGCTGGCACCGAAACGAAGATTCGGATACTTCGCTGTCTCCTTGGCGACGTATTCGTTTGGGATGAAAAACTCGGTCCGGTCGCGATCCAGTTTGCCATCGTCTCCGATCACGCCGTCCATCGCGAGGATGATCGCCGCCCCCACCCGCTCACTCTCTTCCACCCGCTTGGCCAGGCGCTCGATCAGCAACTGATCCCCCTTAGCCTCCACCTCCGCCAACGTCACGCCGAACGCCTTGAGGTAAATGTTGAACCGGAAATTATTCCGCAGTTCCTTGGACACAAAGCAACCACTCCCCCCCGCACCGATGCCGGCCGTGTGGCAATGCATGTCGAAAATTGGCTCCGCATACCGCTTGGCCACGGGCTGATAAGGGCCGGAAAAGAAAACCAAGCGCATCACGAGTATTAGCAAAGCGAGGATCACCAGCCCCTTGGCCAAGCGAGTCAATCGCCCCGTTGGCTTCCTTTGTTCGTTGGTGTTTTCGATTTCGTACGTCACAATTGCATTCTTGAGTTTTCGCTTGGCCAAGCGCACGATGGGGGCATGTCAGAAATAGCAGAATTCCTCCATCACGGCGCGGAACAAATCACACCTAAAATTCTGCATGGAATCCACAAAAAACTCCCGGCACTCAAGCTGCAGTTCGCCGAGATCAACGCGCCGGAGTTCCCGCATCTCGTGGAGCAACTCGAGTTTCTCGCGGATGTCGTGGAGGATTTCGTCGAGGGAGCCGACAACGATCTGCCCTACGTTGCCGTCGCCGAGTCGGCCTACGCCCTCGTCTACGCTCACAACGAACTGGGGCTGATTCCCAACCATCTCAACCACGTCGGGCGGGCGGACGACTCGGCCGTCGTCCGGGCGGTATTGATCGAGAACGAACGTGTACTCTCCGAATATGCCGAGCGACACGATCTCGAATGGTCTCTCGTCACGGTCAAGCCGTGACGATCTCCCGCAGCGCCGACTCCAGTTCACAGGCGTATCCGGCGTGGTCCATTTGCGGCGAAGCCTGAAACCGTTCCTGCAACCCGGCAGCCCGTTCCGCGAGTCGCCCCGGTGCCGCCACCCAGCCAACCGCCTTGGCCACCAAGTCCTCCCGGTTCGCCGCGACAAATTCCTCCAACCCCACGCCGGCCAGCAGCCCCACGCCCTGCCG
>WTHH01000017.1 GCA_011523195.1 Verrucomicrobiales bacterium | reverse complement strand
ACTTCAGGCGATCGAAGGGGTTGACGAATGTGTCGCAGTTGCCATCCGCAAATGGTTCAGAGACTCATTCAACAGAAAAATGTTGAAGATTCTAGATCGAAACGGCTTTCGTTTCGACTAAAGTTTGGCCACTTCCTCCGCAATCTGTACAGCGTTGAGCGCGGCGCCTTTAAGGAGTTGGTCGCCCACGACCCAAAAACTTAATCCGTTGTCAAATGCGCAGTCTTTTCGGATGCGACCAACCTGGCAATTATCTTCACCGGCCAAGTTTAGTGGCAGCGGATAGCCGTTGTTGCCGACATCATCATTTAAGTCGATACCGGGGGCTTGCTCGATCGCAGCCCTCGCTTCCTCGATGGAGACTGTTTTTTCAAACTCGGCGCTGACGGCAACTGAATGAGCGCGATAAACCGGTACTCGTACGCAGGTGACACTCGCCTGAAAATCCGGCAATCCCATGATTTTTCGGGACTCATTGACCATTTTCAACTCTTCCTTGGTGTAACCATTGTCGAGGAAAACATCGACATGAGGGAGCACATTGAACGCAATTTGGTGCGGGTAAACTTCACAGGTGATGTCCTTGCCGGAAGTGATCTCACCAACTTGACGTTCCAACTCAACAATACCCATTGCGCCCGATCCGGATACTGCCTGATAGGTTGAGGCGAAAATGCGTTTCAACCCGAATGCCCGATGAAGCGGCCCAAGTGCCATGACGGTCACGATGGTGGAGCAGTTTGGGTTTGCGATAATGCCCTGGTGTCCTGAAACGGCTGCAGCGTTGATTTCCGGCACGACGAGAGGGACGTTTTCATCCATGCGAAATGCGCTTGAGTTGTCCACCACCACGGCTCCGGCATCCACTGCTGCTGGTGCAAACTCCTCGGATATCCCCCCCCCTGCACTGAATAGGGCGATATCGACACCGGCAAATGAATCCTTGGTCAACTCCTGTACCGTCACCTCTTCGCCTCTGAATGAAAGGGATTTGCCGGCGGAACGTTTCGATGCAAGCGGGGTTAATTTGCCGACTGGAAAATTTCTTTTTTCCAGTGTTTTCAACATCTCAATGCCGACGGCTCCCGTAGCACCTGCAATCGCAACATGTAAGTCCTTTTTCATAAAGGGGTGGGAACTTTACTTTGGAATTTCGCCCTGTCAATTGCAGGGGTAAAATACGGGGAATCCCAATTTATAATTCTCGACGGTAAAATACTACTACTCGATAAATATCGGTTCCTTGATCCAGGACATCTCAGATAAGTTGTACAGTTTTTTTAGGATGATCAGTGAGATTTTTATTCCTGTCGGAAAAATCAGGACCCCATCGTTCTTGAAAATGTCACTAGAGAGAACCATGCCGGGGCGCAAGTCCTTCACGACAACTTCCTTGGAGCCAGCTGCCTCCGTGGCCGGCTTGCCAGAGGTGCTGTAAAAGCATACAGATCACCAATCAGTTTGGAGTCATATTTGCCACCCTGAAATTCCATGGTCTCCAAGGTACTCAAGCGCTGGGTGCCATTTAGTTCGGCTGTATACATTGAGATGAGCACGCGCACTCCAAAGGAAACAAACCACACAACCAGGTGCTTGTATCCCTAGTTGATTCAGACTGAAGCCGTTCTATGTATCAAACAGGGCAGCGGCAAAGTACCCCCCAGACTCCGCAAAAGCCATGCACGGTAATCGCGCCTACAGCATCGTCTATGCGCCATTTCTTTATGACTAAATCGAATGAATAACAGTGAACGACTCCGGCGGTTAGCCCACCTGCCAATGCGCCAAGTCCACTAATCACATTGAAGCAGTTTGTAATTTCTACAAGCCCACCGAGTATGTCGTCCAGAAATCTTTCGTTGAAATTCGAGCGAACCTGGAAATTTAAACAGTGGAAGAAGTCAACCTTCCCTCCTGCCGCCGCAGCGATAATGGTGTTTATGATAACGCCTCTAACAACATCATCCAGTGTAAAATTCGCTTCCTGCGTTGAAGCCCTAACAACCAAGCCAGATTATGATCACCCCAAGATTTGCGTATGGTATGTTGTAGCAATTGAACTCTTTCAGCTCCCCGTTTTCATTGCAAATAATTCTTCGGTTGTCCGTTTGTTTTGCGAAGGCCGGGGGCATTTGAGTGGATTTAGAGAAATTGTACAATCGGTGAAAAACCTATCTGCAGTCAGGAACTCCACCACAAGTAAAAAGATGCTTGAAGCTCATTGATCATGAGAGTACAAGGCCTCCCCCACGAGACGTGGCTCTCGGAGGCAGCGCCCTCCATATACTCAATATGCCAGAGTAGCTCAGTGGTAGAGCAGAGGACTCATAAGCCTTTGGTCGCGTGTT
>WTHH01000362.1 GCA_011523195.1 Verrucomicrobiales bacterium | reverse complement strand
GGCACGGAAATTCCTTGGGTTCACCTCCATCGACTGGCGAAGACGACTGACGAAATTGGTCGCCCGCATCGGCGGCTCAATGTATTGCTGGAAAGTCAGGAGTTGCTGAACGTCGGTGAAGCGGCGTGGGTTATCCGCGCCCGGCCAAGGGGCGGTCACCGGGTCAGTTCGCAGCCCGTCCTCGCTGTCCAGCATAGGCGTGTCGTTCAACGCCAACGGCCCGTCGGAGTAGTCGTCCACCATGTTGAACCCAAACCGGGACGCCTCGTTAAACGGCAGTCCAAGCGTTGTCACCATGCTAGCCAAGCCCTGTGGCACGTTGTCGCCCGGCACCCAGTCACGACGGGAGCCGTTGTAACGGTGCAAGAGAATATCCCGGGAGTCAGAGAAGGAGAGCCGATCGGCCCGCGGGTATTCCAGACCGTTCGCGTTCACTGGGCGACCAAGCCAGTCGTAGTAGTACCACCACTGGATAGGGTTTAACTGGGCGAGGAATGCGGCCAGATTCAATTCCCACGAGCCCACGCCCTGATTTCGTAAGTAAAGATACTGGTTACCCCGGCCGCTTGGCCTGTCGAGGTTGCGCTTCATTGGGTCGCGCGCCTGATTGTGGATGTAGTTGATATCCAGCGATCGCCCGGTCGGCAGTACCATGTACGCGTAACGTCCAATGAATTTGTTGGTCGGACTGTGGGGCGCATCCGGATTGTCGAGTTGACCAATCCACTCGGGGTCGCCGACAAAGTAATCGGTCATCAACAGACCATCCTGCCCCACGACCGGGCGGCCCTGAAAGTTGGTGATCACCTGCAGTCCAGTCGGCTCGTAGGCCCGGTTACGGTTGATATCAAGAAAGAACCGGAAGTCGTCTGTCCTGGTAAAATTTTTCGGTCGCCAGCCTAGCGCATTGGTGTCAACGAACACCGGCGGCCGAGGCAGATGCTGCAGCTTGGCCAAGTTCATCAACAAGTCGTTCTGGTTCAGCGGCTTACCGTTCGGATAAACATAACCCACGTTCGTGGCCGACAAGTTTCCTGGAAGATAACCAACGCGGTTGATGTAGTTGGTGGAAACAGACAAGCCGTAAGCCAAAGGGTTCTGCGTGGTCACCATCCGGCTGACCACCTTGGAGAGCGCCTGTGCCGTGGCGGTCTCGGCCATCAACTGGGCTCCTGCCTGATCGGTGATCACCGAGACCGAGGCCCGCTCGCGACGGCTGATCGAGAGAAACACCACCGCCATCGCAGTCACCATCCCCAACATGATGAGGGTGATGACTAGTGCCGCGCCGCGTTTTGCCCTGAAAAACTTCACCGTGTCTGCCTGATCGGTATGCGCTGACGAAACAGCGTGACCTTGTTGATTTTCTGTCCCAGAAAATTCGCCTGAAAAGCGGGTGCCATCTGCCTGACCTGTGCCAGCACGTCCGGCTCGATGACCGCCATCTCCACGTCAAAATAAGCCGGCAACGCTCCGTAAAACCAGGCGTGCTGCTGATAAGCTGGTTCCTGCACGAGAGTGCCGTCCACCGGCCGGTTGGGAAAGGGAATGAACAGCGCTTGGCCCTGGGAGTTGAGCCGCTCTAGATTAAGGCCAAGCGGATCAGGCCAAGCGGCAGTCGCCAGCAGTTCGCGGCCATATTGATCAAACGCCGTGATACGAAAATGAATTACCCCGTCTGTGATCGGCTGGAACAGGCCCGAATCCGATGGCTGCGCGACAGCGGCGTCAAAGTGCAGATTAAATGCCAGCGACTTGTTGACCATCGTGGCACGCGGATCCGTCGTGTGCAGCGACCCGGCAGATCCGTAGCGACCCAGCATCCCAATCCCGTTCTCCACATTGACCACACGGAAACTCGTGATGTCGAAGCCAAGTTCGCCACGACTGGTAAAAGTAAAGTCCTGCAGAACGTTTGTCCTAAATCCCTGAGCCAGATCGGAAGCTGTGGCCTCCGCCGTCAACGCGTCGGACTGATAGGCGAGCAGCAACGGCTGGGTACCCGGCGTAGGGCGGGAATGAAAGCTCTTGCTGCCGGACAACACGCGGCCACTTCCCTGATCCATTACCGGCGGATAACCGCTCACCTCCATCTGAGACAGTTCGCGGACGATCATTTCCATTGCTGCGCGACCGCCCTCGTTGACGTCCACCTGTGCTGCGTTCTTGCGCAGGGCGCTCTGTGTCGTGTCGAACAATGCATAGAGCACGTAGATTATCATCGTCATCACCGACACCGTCACGAGCATTTCGAGTAAGGTAAATCCCCGCTTGAAGCTGGCCCGCAACGGCCTGTTGGTGGATGCGATTATCATCTACTGTGTAACAAAATTCGGTGTGCTGAACTTGTGCGGTTCAAAAAAGAAAAACGGCGAGTTCGGATGCTCCGGAAACTGCCCGGTATTCCGATCCGGCATCAGCCGATTGATCTGACGGTTCACCAATCGACCTGAAACCATCGAGCGAAACACGCGCTTGTTCGGCCCCACCCTCTCCTTGCCGCCAAACTCGAACACAGGCCATTCCAACGTCAACTTGACCTCGAAAAAATTCAACTTGCGAAACCTGTTGATATTCCCAACCCCCGTGCCGTCGTACCCCGCCCAATCTTCCACGGTTCGTACCGGACGCACTTCCGACGTAAGCCGATAGGAGAACGCCATCTCCCGGGCAAACTCCGCATAATCAACAGCGCTGCCAGTGATCGCTCGAACCTTGGCCCGGATGTAATTGTACTCCCCGGAACGGGTGTCGACCTGCGGCCAGTTTTTCACCGTCACCGGACCCACCAGGTCGGCCTGCACCGGCATACTCAGCAGTCCGATGATCTCCGCACCTCCCGGCAGGAACAAATGGTTATCCCCCGCCCCGGCCGGCACCGGTTCCCAGCGATAGCCCGCACGGTTCGAGGTCTCGTCGATGCGGATGTAGTCCACATGGTTGGTCAGGTTATCCAGACCGGTGGCACCACTCCGGATCGCCTCCATCCAATACATCCCGTCCTGCACGATGATAGTCTCCTCGCGGTTGTCCTTCTGCACGTTGATCCCCACAGGCAATACACCGATGATGGCAACCAACGCGAACGCAATGATCCCAAGACAGATGACCAACTCGATCATCGTGAAACCGACTGCGCGCCGGAGTTGGTTTTTGGGGATCATCAGTTTCATTTCAAGTCTTCCTCACTAGGCCATTCCTCAAGCAGGGCACGGCCTGTCATGGAGTTGATCCGGATTTGATGATGGTAAGCAGGCTTGAACTGGCCGTTTTCGACTGTGTCCTCGTACCCACCGGTGACCTGCACATCCGGCCTCGACGGCTGGTAATTTCCAAATCGATCCTGCTCGTGCATCACGCTGCCTGACACCAGCGGGATGACCTCGTCGCGTCCAGACTTGAGCTGGCCGCGAGAGTTGAATCCCACCGCCGGCAACATCGCCGGGCTGCTATCTGAAATGGGAAACGGGATTGACTGCGCCTGAAATCCGCCAGCTTGGCCTGCAAGGGTGATCTTGTGGGGCGCGATCAACATTCCCGATGGCAGTTTTTTCCACTCGGTCAGGTAGTTGGGAAATTTTTGCCCGGGCTGATCACCAACCGTCCGCATCGATACGATCGCGTATCCGCTGTACTGCTTCTCAATCATGTTGGTCAGCGACAACAACCGGGGATCCTTTTTACGGGGCGGCAATTTTTCGCGGTCCACATTTCGGATGATGCTCCAGACGTTCGACGGCGTGAAAACCATGTACACGTCCGACCGGTTTCGCAGGGCAACCTGCCGGGCATAACGTAAATCCTCCAGCACTTGCCGCGCCGCCCCGGTGTTTTTGCCGGTGCGCCCCAACCCCTGCAACGCTGGCAGCGAGGTGCTCACAATGATGGACATGATGGCGATGACAACCAGCAGTTCCAACAGCGTAAACGCACTCACCCTGGTGCGCTTCGCTTGGCAAAGCGCTTTACCAAGCGCCGCTCCTTGCTGTTGTTTGTAATTCGTGTCGTCCATCATATAGGCCAAGCGGCCAGGCGTTACTGCCAACTCAACACATTGTCGTCGTTGACGCCGGCGTTGCCTTTGGCGTCCGCGCTGGCCATGCCATCCGGACCAAACGACCAGACCATCACCGGAGTGTTCGCATTGTAACCAACTTTCGTCTTGGTCAGGCCATTCAATCCAGCACCCTTCCCTGCCGCGGAGACAGAGCCCTGACCATAAAAAGCATCAATCGTTTTACCGTCGTGATTGCCATCTACCGTCACGATGTAAGGGTTGCCCCAAGGATCGCGGTAAACACCGTCCACTCCCACGCCGGGAGCCGACTCGGAGGTGGCATTCTTGGCATTCAAAAATGCCACCTTGCGTGGGTTCATCTTGTGATTACTATTCGAGGTACGCCGACCGTTCCGGAACACTTCCAGTCCCTGTAGAATCGCCACCAACTCGGCGTTACTCACCTGATACCGGCCCGGCGACGCGATCTTCGGCAGACTCTCGCCATCCTTGTTTTTCAAGAGCCTCGCGCGACTGCCGGTCGAGTGCATCGTGCCAAACGTATAATCCGGCGCAGCCATGGTGAGAGACTTGGCCACCTGCGAAGGGATCGGGGAACGCGTGTACTCAGCGATGTATTGGCGAACCGCCCCGGCGATGTTTTGCATTTCGGTCTTGGCTTGAGCCTTCTTAGCGCTGTCCTTGGCCTTGCTCAACGTCGGCAACAGCATCGCGGCCAGGATGGCGATAATCGCAATCACCACGAGCAACTCCACCAGTGTAAAACCGCGCTTGGCCAAGCGCTTGGTCTGCCAGTTAGTCTGCATCTTTTTTGACTTCATAAATTGTAAGCTCATCGTAGTTTCTTTTTGTAGTACCGGGATAGCTGTGCTTTCGGGAACGGTTCACTCTTCCAATTGCTGATCACCCACACCTCGTCACCTACCACGTACTCGGCCCAAAGGTCATACTGCTGCACATTGTTCACTGGCCCGCCGGAAACATACCTCCACGGGTTGATCCCCTTGGCCACCTTACCGTGGTGTCGCACAGGATGGTCGTCTCGGCTCAATGGCCAAGGCGACGGAACACATAGGACATGCACTTCATCCGAGTGATGGTCCTTATGGCCGTGCCCCTCGTCATCTTCGTCATGCTCCTCGCTGATGTGGCGGACGTTCTCCGGGCGTGGCTCATAAAACTTCTTCAACTCGCCCTCGGTCTTGCTGGCATTCACGAATCCCTCCACGCCAAAGTGTTCCTTGATCAACTTGGGATCCATCACGTTCCCTGACATTGGATCCCTGAACGTCCTCCGTGTGGGACTGTAAAGCGCACCTGTCAACTCGTAATAAAGCCCATTGAGGATCGGCGTGTCTGGGTTGTCGGGTGGGTAGTGGCCAAACTTCTGTTTGTATGCCTCGATGGCTGTCTCGATCGCGGCCAACTCCGCCTTCACGCGGGACTCGGTTGCCTTGCGGCCAGCAGTACCGCTCAGACCCACCACGAGTGACGCGAGAATCGCGATGATCGCAATGACCACCAGCAACTCGATCAGAGTAAAACCATCTTTTCGTTTCGGTCGCTTCATTGATCTTTCGTTTCCTGTTCCAATCGTTCGCTTAACCACTGTTTAATCATGCTTTGGTAACCAAGGTACCGCAACCGGGCAAGCCGCTTGATCTTGGAGAGCATGCGGGGATCCATCCGTAGCGAAATGGTGACCGACTCGGTGCTCTCGCCACTCCGAAACAACGCCAACTCCATCAACCGCGGCGCAATACTGGTGGCTGCCCAATAGGCGGCCTCCGCCACTTCGTCTTCGAACTGCGGTACGTTTTCCCAATCGGTTATCTGGTTCATTCCGGTAAAATCTGGTTTCTCGTCTCATGGCGCTTAACTGATCAACTGATTCATCTTCCTCTGGTAAAAGAAGGTTTCATCCTCCGTGAACCCTCTCGCCATGACCACTCGGATTTGTTTTCCATTTGTCCGATACACGCTAAATATTCCATACCCGGACGTGGACATGCCCAAGTTGAAATAACGCGATTGCTCGGAAAAACGGGGCGAATCTGGCAAAAACTTGCAGGAAAACGGATCCTCGAACGACTCCTCCACGTCCTTCGAGGTCAATCCTTCCCATTCAAACGGCAAATTTGCCCAGTCAAAATCCATATCCGCCGGCCCCAACCTACTCTCGTGCTATACATTGTCAATACATTGTCAGTACATTTTTAAACAATCTCCAGCCGGTTGTATCCATGTTTCCGTGGTTTCGTTTGACTACCCAGTTCGGCTCCCCGACCATGTGCCCGGCCCCGAGATGCGTCTCACTCATTTTTTCACATATTTCCGCAATTTGGGAGGCGTCCAATCCATCCTCAAACGGCACCAACAAGACGACGAGGCGCGAGGCCATGATTCCCGTTTTTTGTTTGGTTTCGAGCCGAATTCCATTGCAGAACTCAACATTACCGGCCTCGGACTTGGTGGTTGGGATTCCATCCGCGGCATCCGGGCAAAATTCAGCCGAAACTCGGCCTCTTTCCCCGATTCCGTGGCGATTTGTCACAATATGTGGGGATTGCAGTTTTTGGCCGACCTCATGCCGGCACAGCGGCGGATCGGCTTGCTCCATTCCGATTGGACCGACCTGCGGCCGTTTTTACGATCCCAACAGGGACTGCTCGACGGCGTACTATGTGTCAGCAATGCGCTGGTCGAGTTGGTGGCCGAGTGCCTGCCGGAGATGGCCAACGGAAATCGAATCCGGCTCATCCCCTACCCGGTCGACGGCCTCGCCGAGATGCCCACGCGGGAGCCCTTGGCCAAGCGACCCGTTGTCATCGGCTGGGTGGGTCGTATGCAGGACGAACAAAAGCGGGTGGAACGACTCCCCGCCCTGTTAGAGGCGTTTGACGCAGCGAAGATCGATTACCGCTTCGAATTACTCGGGGACGGGCCGAAGGAAACTTGGTTAAGGCAGCAATTGCCAAGTGACCGGACTGTTTTTCATGGCCGCAAATCCGGGGACGAATACTACTCCGTTCTCAGTGGCTGGGATTTTATAACCAGCGTGAGCGACTACGAGGGACTGCCGATCTCGATGCTCGAGGCGTTCAGTGCCGGGGTACTCCCGCTCTGCCCCGCGATTGGCTGTGGTGGCGATGAGTATGCAGCCAAGCTTGGCCCTGACTTTATCTGGAACGCGTTCGACTTTGGCCAAGCGGCAGATCGACTTAAATCACAGTTGGCCAAGCCGGAGGATGCACTTGGCCAAGCGCGTCAGGCGGCCCGCGAGTTGACCACCCGACACAACGAGAACGAGTACTTCCGCATCTTCGATGAATTCGTTCGGCACATCGCCGATGAGCCGCGCATCACACAGGAGCGCTTGGCCAAGCGTCCGTTTTACTTTTCCGATCAACTGCCCTTTGGTCTAATGACCCGCATCTGGCCAAGCGGATGTTACCGCCGCAATGATTGACCCAAGCGACAGGAGCAAAGCTGCAGTGGAGCGTGAGTTTTTGCACCCCTCCAAGCGCCGACCGCATTACCTCGAGCGGGTCAGTATCGTACTGGCATTGCGCGAGCTTCGGCATCGGGTGAAGCCCGGTTTGATCCTCGACGTTGGCTGCGGCATGAAGCCTTACAAGTCGCTCCTTAACACCTCCGGCTCGAAGTACTACGGCACGGACTATCCGATCACGATGGAGGGATCTTACGGTGATTCCACCCGGGCCGACTTTTTTTCAGACAGCATGGTGCTACCATTCCGCGAGGGCACATTTGACACTGTCATTAGCACGCAAATGCTCGAGCACGTGCGCAAACCGGAGGTGGTTGTTTACGAGATGTCGCGCGTGCTGAAGCCGGACGGTATCCTGATCCTCTCCGCGCCAATGACGTGGCCGCTGCATGAGGAACCGTACGACTTTTACCGCTATACACTCCACGGCCTGCGGCACCTGCTTGAGGAGGCGGACTTCGAGATTCTCGACGAGGTACGCCGCGGAAACAATCTGACCACACTGGCGCAGATGTTCCTCGACACCCAACTCGCCAACATCGGCCAGGCACTGCCGCAGCGGGTCTACTCCACCCTGTTAAGCCTAGCCGTCAACCAGGCGTGCAGCGTTGGCAACCTGTTCAAGCCAGTTCGGCGCCTTTGCCTTGGATGGGTGATGGCCGCAAGAAAAATGTCCGCCGGGGAATTAACCCCGACGGACATAAAACAGTTTAACTGAGGAACCGGTTTAGGCGTTCTGATACAGACTGCTCTTCCAGTTTTTGCCACCCAAAGAACGCTCAATAATCTTGAGATTGTTGCGACGAAGATTCACCGCCTTCTCCACTTCGCGCGAGGCCGTGGTCCAGTTGATCTTCTTGAGGCTCTCTACGAAGCGCTTCTTCTCCGGGAAAATCTGGCCGGCGGTGCGAAGCGAGTAACCGTTGGCCTTGAGGCGAACGATCGCCATCTTGCGGAGCATCGTCAGCGCGTCACGCGGTTTGCCGAGGGCCGGCTTATCCATCATCTTGCCGGAGCGCTCCTTGCTCTCCAACCATGCGCTGAACTGCTCCACCAACTCCTCACGCGGCTGCGACCAGTCGATGCGCAAGTTGAAGCTGTCCTCAAACGGCAGGGTCTTCTCATTGGCTTTACCAGCCTCGACCACACCGGAAGCACTGCCCTTGAAGCTGTTGCTAGCTGCACGACGGAACTCCCCAGATTTCATGTAAGGCTCACGGCCACTTCCCAGATCGCGATCCAATTCCCACAGTAGGGCCCGTTGGATCATTGTGCGGGGGGCTTTCTCCATCGGAGAAAAATCCCATTCCTCATTTGTTAGTTCTTTTTTGCTCATTGCTCGTATTTTTGTTTTCGGGTTAAGTATAAAAACACTACCTACGTAGTTCTACGTAGAACCGGTTGAGGTGGCTCTTTACAATTTAAAGTCGCAGTGTCAAACCCCTAGAAAAATAAACACTAATCCATCATTTATCAAATACTTTTTTTAAATTGTTTTATTTAATTAATCCGGCTTGCGTTGGTATTGAGTTCGCATTACACCACTTCCCGCCAATTCTGGCGTTTGGGTGAAATGAATCTTCTCGAATATCAAGCC
>WTHH01000522.1 GCA_011523195.1 Verrucomicrobiales bacterium | reverse complement strand
TTGCAGGGCCAATTGGGAAAGCTCATAGTTCGTAGTGAGGAACTGGGTATTCCTGCTTATTTGAGCGGGACACTATCGGGGACGGTAACGGAGATGCGCAATGTGTTTAAGGTTATTGTTCCCGTACTGAAATTCGGGGTGGTCTAAAACATTCCGATTTCGGCAGGGGGAACTTAAGCTTGGCTCAGGTTGAGTTTCCCGCGGCGGTGGAGAGTGTTGCAAGCGTCTCTTCACCGCCATCTTCTTTTATGGGTTGGGTATTTCAACTGGCTGGCCGGGCTCAGGCACGAGGATCCCGATTGATGGCCATCGCCTGCCCACCTCGGCTTTGAACCACTCCCGAGCAGGCTCATCGCCGTGGCCAAGGATTAGAGTGTGAGGGGCAACCTGTCCGACCAATTCGAGCAGATCCTCGCGGTTGGCGTGTGCGGTGAAGTCAAAGTCGCGCACGTCACAGCGCTTAGCCAAGTTTCCAGTGGTGTCGCAGTAGTGGAACAGTTCGCCTGGCGCGGCGGCCTTAAGGCGGCCTCCCGGGGTGTCGGGATCGGCGTAGCCAACAAAGAAAATGCCGTGCGCCGGCTGTTCGACCATGCGCTTGGCCAAGTCGTAGGCCGTGGTATTCTCGGAGAGCATCCCGGCGGTCATGACGAACAGCCGGTTTTTGTTGAGCTTGATCCGGGCGGCCTGATCGCGGCTGAGTACGGAGAGGTCAAGCGCCTCGTCCAGTTGAAGGTCAGGGTGCTGACGGTTGGCGCGGTGTGATTGCAGGTCATAAATCTCGGTGAATACACGCCCCAGTCCGCCGATGAACACGGGCTGTTTCTTAAGCCGACCGGACTGCATTTGCAGCGCCAGCGTGCAGAGAATTTCCTGCGTCCGGCCCAGCGCGAATGTTGGGATAAGGGCACTGCCCCCACGCTCGAACGTTTCCTCGATGGCGCGGATCAGTTTTTCGTTTTCATTCTCGCGGGAGAAATCATCGGGAGTGCCGCGCCCCCCGCGCGTGGTCTCCATGATCATTACATCGGCCCGGACATCGCCAAAGCGTGCGGCTTTGAGGATGGTCTGGTCGTGGGTGCAGACGTCGCCGGTGTAAAACAGGGTTTCCTCCTTGCCTCTAACGAGGATGCCGGCGGAACCGAGCGCGTGTCCGGCGTCGAAAAACTCTAGCGTGGGAGAAGGTTTGCCAGCGATTGTTCGGTCAAACGTCGCCCACTCGATCTCCCGGTTGTAGCGGTAGCCCTGAAATATTGGTGCCAGCTCGTCGACTTCCCGGTGGGTGAACAGCGGGTACTCAGCTATACCCAGCTCGGCGGCCTGGTGTTTCATGACGTTGACCGAGTTGTGCAGCACGCGCTCGACGATGAAGTAGCTCAACTCGCTCATCATCACGTGGGCGTGGGGAAAATGCCGGAGCGCGACCGGGAGCGAGCCGACGTGGTCGTGATGGCAGTGGGTAATGGCGATGGTGTCGACCGGTCTCTCGCGGACGGCGTCGTAGAGCGGCATGGCGTCGCGCCCCTCGCGCTTGGGGTGGGTGCCGGAGTCCATCAACAGGCCGCACCCGTCGATCTCGACGTGCCAAGCGCTGGCGCCGATGCCCGGCCCGGGATTGAGGTCGCAAAGTTTCAAGGGCGATGAGTGTTAACCGCGTCTGCCCCCGGTGCGTTTTTCCACCATGGCGTTGTAGGCATGGAATGAGTCGGGATGAATGGCGCGATGCTTGGAGAGGCTCTTGCGGATCTTGCATTGGACAACCTCGAGCGCGGCAATCTCGAGATCGCGCTCGGCAAGGGTGCGCACGGTTAGAGCCTCGGCGTATGGCCGGAGCGGTTCGCAAAAGTCGGCGACGAAAAGCAACGTGTCGACCGGGCCCATCTCGACTGCACCGGTGGTATGCTTGCGCATGGCGTCGAACACGACCTCATCTTCCACGCCGAACTCGCACCGGGCAAAATACGGTGCGACTTTACCGTGAAGCAGGCTGAGATTTTTTCGCTCGTGCTCATCGATTTCCAGCCCGTGCTCGTCGGCGTAATGGAGCAGTTCGTTGTTGGAAAGTTCCTTGAGGCAATCGTGGAGCAGGGCGGCCAGCTCTGCCTGATCCTCGTTGATGCCGTGCTGCCTGGCCAGACTCACCGCCTGGTCACGCACCGAGAGGACGTGTTCGCAGCGGTACGGGGTGAGGTTCTCGCGAAGATGCGACTCAATTTTCTCGATAAGTACGGGTGGGTTGGCCATGATGGATTGCGTAAATGGCTGTCGGAAGCTGGCCCGAATTTAGCGGTAGTGTCAAATGACAAAACCGGGGTTTGGGCTCGATTTTTATTCCGCTTGGCCAAGTGCTGGGT
>WTHH01000300.1 GCA_011523195.1 Verrucomicrobiales bacterium | reverse complement strand
AGAACATCCACTCGGAGACCTACTCCCTGCTGATCGACACCTACATCAAGGACAAAGAGGAAAAGAACCACCTGTTCAACGCCATCGAGACCCTCGATTGTGTCAAGAAGAAAGCGGATTGGGCGCTGGAGTGGATCGAGAATGGAAACTTCGCAGAACGCATCGTGGCCTTTGCCGCAGTGGAGGGCATCTTCTTCAGCGGCAGCTTCTGTTCCATCTTCTGGTTGAAGAAGCGCGGCCTGATGCCCGGACTGAGCTTCTCGAATGAGCTCATCTCCCGTGATGAGGGCATGCACTGCGATTTCGCATGCCTGCTCTACACCCGCCACCTGGTGAACAAGCTGCCCAAGGCCACCGTCGAAAAAATCATCCGCGACGCCGTCGAAATCGAAAAGGAATTCATCTGTGACGCACTGCCCGTGCGCCTCATCGGCATGAACTCCGAACTGATGAGCCAGTACATCGAGTTCGTTGCGGATCGATTGCTCGCAGAACTCGGAAACGAGAAGATCTTCAACACGCCGAACCCTTTCGATTTCATGGAGATGATTTCCCTTCAAGGCAAAACCAACTTCTTCGAAAAGCGCGTCGCAGAGTACCAGAAGGCCGGAGTGAGCAATTCGAATACGTCCGAATCCAAGCAAGGCTTCAGTCTGGACGAGGATTTCTGATTTCCACGGGAAAAAAGTTCAAAAGTGAACCCACCCCGAAAAGGAAACCGACACTTTTGGGACCCATCTTGACCACGCCGGTAGCGCACAATTTCATTCGCTTGAAACCCCTGCGCTGCGCCTGACCAACCTTTTTACGAACCCATCAATTCCACCGAGGTCTTGCCGCCTCGGCAGTACAAACCTTCGCCTCGCTCAACGGGGGCCAACCAAGTCGAGAAGAATACATGTATGTCGTCAAGCGGGATGGACGCCGGGAACAAGTCCAATTCGACAAGATCACTGCCAGGGTCAAGAAACTGTGCTACGGACTCCACCAGAATGTGGACCCCGTCGCCGTAGCCATGCGCGTCATTGAGGGCGTCTACGATGGCGTGACCACATCCGAACTCGACAACCTCGCCGCCGAGGTGGCCGCGACGAATGCGGTGAACCATCCGGACTATGCACAGCTGGCCTCCCGCATCGCCGTCTCCAACCTGCACAAGACGACCCTGAAGTCCTTCACAGAGGTGATGCGCAACCTGCACACCTACCTCGATCCGGTGACCGGCGAGCCCGCGGCACTCGTAGCCGATGACGTGATGGAGATCATCGAGGCGAATTCTGAAGCACTCGACTCCGCCATCATCTACGACAGGGACTTCAGTTACGATTACTTCGGGTTCAAGACGCTGGAACGCTCCTATCTGCTCAAGGTCGACGGCAAGGTCGCGGAGCGCCCCCAACAAATGCTGATGCGCGTCTCGGTAGGCATCCACAAGGACGACATCGAGAGCGCCATCAAGACGTACAACATGATGTCCGAGGGCTGGTTCACCCACGCCACTCCGACCCTTTTCAACGCCGGCACACCCAAGCCCCAGATGTCCAGCTGCTTCCTGCTCACCATGCAGGAGGACAGCATCAGCGGCATCTACGATACGCTGAAGCAGTGCGCCAAGATCTCACAGAACGCAGGCGGAATCGGCCTGGCCATCCACGATGTGCGCGCCACCGGTTCCTACATCCGCGGGACCAACGGCACCTCGAATGGCATCGTACCCATGTTGCGCGTTTTCAATGACACGGCCCGCTATGTCGACCAGGGAGGCGGGAAGCGCAAGGGATCATTCGCCGTATACATCGAACCGTGGCACGCGGATGTCTTCGATTTCCTCGACCTGAAAAAGAACCACGGCAAGGAAGAGCAACGCGCGCGTGACCTGTTCTATGCCCTGTGGGTGCCGGACCTCTTCATGAAGCGTGTCGAGGAGGACGGCGAATGGACGCTGATGTGCCCCAACGAGTGCCCGGGCCTCTCCGATTCATGGGGACCTGAATTCGAAGCGCTCTACGAAAAATACGAAGCGGAAGGCAAAGGGCGCAAGACCATCAAGGCGCAGGAGCTCTGGTTCAAGATCGTCGAGAGCCAAATCGAGACAGGTGTACCCTACATGCTGTACAAGGACGCCGCCAACGGCAAGTCCAACCAACAGAACCTCGGTACCATCCGGTCCTCGAACCTCTGTACTGAAATCATCGAATACACCGCGAAGGATGAGGTGGCCGTCTGCAACCTCGCTTCCATCGCCCTCCCCAAGTTCGTCACGGAGGACGGCCGATTCGATCACGACAAGCTCTTCGAGGTGACCTATCAGGTGACCAAGAACCTCAACCGCGTCATCGACCGGAACTACTA
>WTHH01000132.1 GCA_011523195.1 Verrucomicrobiales bacterium | reverse complement strand
CCCCAAGCCGGGGCGGGCTGATGACTTTGGCTTGAATCGGAGGCGGGAGTATTGGCTACTTGGCGGAACGTAAAACGGTGGCGGATGAGTTGAAAGCAGGCGAAGCGGTATCGGAGCCGACGGTGGTGGCGATCAACGAGACGCTGACCAGCGAGCGGCTTGACCGATATCTCACAACACAGTTGCCGCACATTTCGCGCGGCGGAATTCAGCGGCTGTTGCGCGAGGGTAACATTTTAGTGGACGGCAAACCAGCCAAGCCAACGCAGCATCCGGTCGCGGGGCAGACGGTGGAGATCACCTGGCCGGTTCCAAAGGAGGTCGAAGCCCGGCCGGAAGAGTTGCCACTGGAGGTGTTGTTCGAGGACGACGACCTGATCGTGGTAAACAAGCCGGCCGGAATGCCGGCCCATCCGAGCAACGGCCACGAGAGCGGCACGCTGGTCAATGCGCTGCTGCACCACTGCGCCGGCAGCCTGAGCGGGGTCGGCGGCGTAGTGCGCCCGGGGATCGTTCACCGGCTCGACATGGATACAAGCGGCTGCATCGTCGCGGCCAAGAACGACGCCGCCCACCTTGGCCTCGCCGAACAATTCAAGGACCGCGTGGTGGACAAGCGTTACCATGCCATCGTGGCCGGGCGGCTGGCCAATGAAGAGGGGGAGATTGATGCCCCGATCGCGAGGCATCCGGTGCATCGCAAACTGATGGCAGTGCAGCCGGGCGCAAGTCGCAACGCACGAACCGGCTGGCGCGTGCTGGAGCGCCTGGCCAAGTGCACGCTCGTAGAGGCCACACTCTTCACGGGGCGCACGCACCAGATTCGGGTGCACTTCAAGCACGTTGGTTTTCCCCTAATCGGCGATGCAATGTATGGCGCCAAGGCCACGGCACAACTGGGCAGCGACATCGGTGTGCATGCGGAGCGGCAGATGCTGCATGCCCGGCACCTGTCCTTCACCCACCCGCGCAGCGGAGAGCGCAAATCATTTGAGGCCCCTTGGCCAAGCGACTTCGAGGTAACATTGAATGCCCTGCGGGCGGCAGGCGGTTGATTTGGAAATGCTGGAACTTTGGATAGCCTTTGGGGTGGTGCTGCTGCTCATGCTGATCGGCCTGTTCGGCAATCTCATTCCCGGCGTGCCGGGCACGTCGCTCATCTTTGTCGGCGCACTGGTGCATCAACTTTACTTTGGCGACAACGGCGGAATGGGTTGGATCTGGCTGACCGTGCTTGGTTTCCTGATGCTGCTCTCGTTCCTGATCGACTACGTGGCCTCGCTGCTGGGAGCCAAAAAATTCGGGGCCTCATGGCGGGGTGTGCTCGGGGCATTAGTCGGGATCATCGGAGGACTGGTCATCTTCCCGCCGCTTGGGTTGATCATCGGACCGTTCGTCGGGGCGATGGGTTTTGAATGGGCATTCGGCCGCGAAACCCGGGATGCCGCCAAGGCCGGGTTCGGGGCAGCGCTGGGGATGATGATGGGCATGGTCGGCTCCGCGATGTGCGGCGCGATGATGATGGGCATCTTTTTAATCGCCGCATTCCCCAACGAAGATGTGCTGCCTGCATTGCCCGAGGTCGAGGCCACCCCGGCTGACACGCTTACCCACGAGCCAAAGGATGACTCCCTGTCCAGCGGGGCCGACAGGCAGTCGGTCGAACCGGTCGGGGTGAACGACTAGTCGTCGGCCGGTTTTTCGTTATTGAGCAGAGATTGCATCGCCTCAAGCGCCTCTGCCCCAAGCTGATCGTTCTTTGCCTCGGTGCCGAGCGCCTCGTTGCTCTTGGCGAGGTCTTCGCCCAGCATCTCCATTTTTTGACCATAGATCTCGGTCGGTTTCTTTGGCTGTTCGTCGCTCATTTCGTGAAAAGATGCCCGAAAAACCCTGAAAAAACAATGAACAGATGCCCGTTTTTATCGTCGAATTCCGTTGCCAAAGCCTATTCACGGGCTTACCAAGGTGAGCCAATGTTTTCGATTCATACACTGACACGGAAAGCCGCTCTCGCGGTCGGCGCTGCTGCCATTCTCTCCCTCCCACTGAATTCACAGGCCGCCGATGGCTGGCTCGTGGACTTCGAGAAAGCCAAGGCCCAGGCTGCCAAGGAGGGCAAAAGCATTCTCATGGAATTCACCGGCTCCGACTGGTGCCCACCCTGCATTCAACTCGAAAAAAACGTCCTATCACAGGAAGCTTTCAAGACCGGGGCACCGAAGAATTTCATCCTGCTCAAGCTCGATAGCCCGCGTGATAAGTCCAAGCAGACCCCGGAGGAAATCGAACAGTACAAAGTACTCAGCAAGCAGTACGCCGTCCAGGGTGTCCCGACCATTTTTCTGACGGATGCC
>WTHH01000452.1 GCA_011523195.1 Verrucomicrobiales bacterium | reverse complement strand
GTCCATGCCCCGTTATAGTCGCCGCAGCACCTTGGGTTCAAGGCTGCTGCTCAAGTCCAGCTTGGCCAAGCGCTTAGCCAAGCGCGGTGATCACTCGGCAATGCACCAGAGACTCTTGTGCGTGCGCAGAAAAATCGCGCCGTCCGAGGCCGCCAGCGTGGAGTTGGAATATTCGCCCACCGAATTGGTCGCCAGCAACTCAAACTTCGGCCCGGCCCGAAACACGTTCGTGTCGCCGGACTGATTGGTCACGTAGACGCGGTCTCCCACGAGAATCGGCGAGGCCCACGAGGCGGCGTTGTTGGCGGTCGATGGAAGGCGCTCCTCGAACACGACCTTGCCGGTCTTCATGTCCACACACTCCGCGAAACCGGACATATTTGCAAAAAACGCATAGCCATTACGGATGACCGCCGTGCCGAGCCGGTTTTTCTTCGACCGGGGATCATGCCACACGCGCTTGGCCGTGACGTCTCCCTTGCCGCCCGGTTTGACCGCGATCGACGCACCAAAGTAGCCACCCATCGAGAGCACTACATTGCCATCGTAAACCGGAGACGTGTACACCAGCGGATTCAACCCGCTGCACTTCCATAACTCCCCGCCGTCTTCCGGGTTGAAAGCCCAAAGGATGTTCGCCCCACTGAGGATCACCTCGTGGCGGCCGTTTGCCTCAACCACGATAGGTGTAGTGAACGCCCCGTTGATCCCGCCGTTGCGACCACGAAAACCATCGACGCGCTTGGCGTCATCCTTCTCCTCGATCTTGCGCTTCCAAAGTGTGCGCCCGCTCAACTTGTCGAGACCGTACAGCGTCGAGTTCGAGCCGGGGCCGTGGTACAGAATACAAATGTCCCCAAACAGAACCGGCGAGGTGCCGTTGCCCCAGACGTGTTCCTGCGGGCCAAGGTCTCGATGCCAAAGTTCTTCACCATCGAGGTCGTAGGCGGCCACACCGGCGGAGGCGTAGTTGGCCACCACCACCCGCCCATCAGTCACCGGCGACCCGGAGCAATAGGGATTCGTTTTGTGGGTCTGTTCCGGCTTGGTGTACTTCACGCCCTTTTGCCAGAGCAGCGCGCCGTTTTTCTTATCGAAACAAATCACGGAACGTTGTTTGTCAGACTCCGTTGCCTGTGTGATGAACACCTTGTCGCCCCAGACAATCGGTGTGCTGTTGCCCCGGTCCGGCAGCGGCACACGCCAGCGGACGTTCTTTTTCGTGTCCCACTTCAGCGGGAGTTCCCCATCACGCACGATGCCGGTTCCGGCTAGGTCTCCCCGCCACGACGACCAGTTTCCGGCCTGTGAAGCAACCGGCCACCCCGCGCACAGCGCGACCAATAATGTAAAACGAAGCAAACGGCTCATCGGCGAAATGTAAACCACCGCCACCCGCTTGGGCAGTCTTTTTTGGGAGGGCGACTGGAACAGCCGTCCCTACCTGCGCTTGGCCAATCGATTATTTCAATGCCTGAAGGATGATCTTGGCCACGCTCTCGGCCAGCGCCTTGGAGCCGTCCTTGGTGTAGTGGACATTGGACGGGAGCATGATTTCCTTCATGCGCTCTCGGCTCATTGTGAACAGGTCGTGCGTCGGAACGCCATGGCGGATCATCACCCGTTCCGCGGCGGCGTTGTACCTGATCGAGTCGCCCACGTAGCGGCCCTTCGAGCCGGGCGGCACCGGGGTCGTGTTGCGCCAAATCAGCCGGGCTCCGGTTTTCTTCAGTCGCAGCACAAGGCGGTCAAGATTCTTTTCATAATCCTCAAGCGAAACCTGCACCTTGCCCCCTTTTTCTTTTGGAAACAGGTTCTCCCCGTTCGGCCCCATGTGCTTCAGGTCGTGCAGGCCCCAGTTGAAATGGATAACGTCCCATTTTTTCTTTCCGAGCCACGATTCGATGTGCTGCAGACCCTTGATCGTCGGGCCGCCATTGGTCGGGATGCGGTGCAGGTTCACTTTGCCCTTGAGCAACTCGCGCGTTGGCAGCGTGTAACCGATCGAGATGGAGTCACCGATCAACAGAACGCTCGGCAGACCGGCCACATCCTCTATCGGAGTCGTCGGGTTCGGGCGCTTGGCCTTGTTGTTTTGCGCCTGACCAAGCGCGGGCAAATGCACCACGGCCAGCAGAAGGAAAAGGAAACGTTTCATTTTAAGACTGCGCTTTGGAGAAAATCTGATCGGCCTCCTCGAGATTTTTCTTGGAGCCGATGTCGTACCACGTGCCGGGCACGCTCCACGTGTAAACCGGCATCTGCGGATAAAGCCACTGGATCAGGCGGCCGGGTTGATCCGGATTGATCCCGTCGGCGATGTACCGGTCGATCAACGGCAGCACCGCCTTGGGG
>WTHH01000129.1 GCA_011523195.1 Verrucomicrobiales bacterium | reverse complement strand
CTTATTAAGTAAGTCCTGAATCACTTCCTCAGGCGTTGGAGTGAGCTGCTGAGCTTCAACAGGATTAGGTGCAATGAAAGATGCACCGAGTGCCGCAGCGAAGAGAGCAGTTAGAAGCTTCTCAAGTCTCAGGTTCATTTGTTTCCTGTGTGTTATAGGGCTCTCGCCTCGTGAACACACCATCTCCGTTCCAGCTGGTGGGCACCTCACCCAAAGGAGTGATTGTTCAGTGAGCTTTATCGCCAAGTTGAGTGATGCGGTCTCAGGCCCACGTACTGGTCCAGATTGCGTCCAGATTGGCATCAGGGGCCTCCGGGGGCGAATAAGCCGGGTTTTTGCCGTCTTAAGCGCTTATTTCTCGACTAAGGCCCAAAGGTGCCCTGGCGGTAATGTTGCACTGGAATCTTGGTGAGACAGCGTCAGTAATCCTGCTAAGCAGTTGGTGATGCTTTAGTGCTGCATATTTCTATGCCAGTGGGCCCGGGGGGGGGTGGCGCCTAGACCAGGATCACCTCCGACTCGCCAATGCCGGGGCCGCTCAACACGTTGCCGTCCCGCGCCTCGGCGTGCACCGCGACGATGTCATACGGCTTCAGGCCCAGCCCGGAAAGGTCGAGTGTCGCGCCGGCGGCAAACTCATGCGCTGCGGCTTCATCAAATTCCACCGGCAGTTCCACCGGCGTTTCGCTAATCTTACGGTAAAGCAGCTTGAGCGAGTCGATGCCGACATCGTCCGTGCCGCGCAGTTGAAACTCAACCGGTTTACCCAATTCAAACTCGTCGCAGGTGTGAGATAAAATCCGGATCGTCGGCGGCTCATCCGGCAGCACGAGGATGCGGTGCGGCTCAGGGTCAAGCGGGATGTCACCGTGCTGGCCGATCAACCGTAGACCGTACTCGATCGACTCCGCAAGCAGCGGCAGCCGCAGCTCAAACCGGTTGGTCGCCCCCGCGGCGAACGGCAGATTTTCAGCCGCGTTTTCCTCGCCGCCAGCGACGGCGAACACCGCCTCGACCGGCTGCTCCAGCGTCTCGATCGTGTAGCGAATCGAACTTCCCTCGAGAACATCGAAACTTGGTTCATCGACCGTTTTCTTTAGTCGCTGCGCGTACGCCGGAGGCGAAACCTCGATGTGATACTTGGTCACAGAAGGCAGATCGTACGGTTCGAGCTTGTACTCGTCCGACTGCCCGTCTCCGGCGAACGCCTGCAGCGGGGTCGGCCCGGAGACGTTTGGCACCGCGACACGAAACGAGCCGTCCGCGGCCACCGAGGCAGTCTGCGCTTGGCCAAGCGCGGCGAGTCGCACCGTGACCTCAGCGGCCTTGCGACCGGTCACCTGCCCCGACACCTCGATGGTCGCGCCCTTGGCCAACCGCTCCGGCAGCTTGGCCAAGCGCACCTGTGTGTAGGTCAGGTTTGCGCCCGGCAGGGCCAGGCGCAAATAACTCAGCCAACCGCCCAGCGCCACGAAGAGTACCGTGACAGTGAGCACGGCCGTCAACCCGATCTGCCACCGGCGCAGCTCCGCCCGGAGCGGCAGCGGATTGTCGTTCAACATCCCGGCGGCGTGAGCGTCCAGCCGCTCCAGCAGTTCCGCCCCCACCTCGGCTCGGGCCGTGGCGTCGCGAGCGAAGTCATCCGCCGCTGTGCGCAGGGCGAGCGTGGTGTCGTCCGCCTGCGCCTCGGTGGAGTCCACCAGTTCGTCAATCGGTTGCGGCACCCGCGAGTTTCGCAAACGCAAAACCAAACTGACGACTGCCGCCAGTGCGAGCAGGGTCAAAAGCAGGCGCGGCCCGGTTCCGGCCTCGCTGAAAAAATCGATCACTCCCAGCACCAGCAACGCGCCGAGCGCCACCGTGACAGCCACCACCCGGGATCGGCGCGTGAGCATCCGTGCGCGAACGGCGGCTCGCTGGTTCAATTCGGTTTTAAAAGTCTCGGTGCTCATTTTGTGTTCGTGACTGCGGAGTGATACCGGTTGCTGATCAACGGCTCGGCAGCCAGCAGTAGCGCGAGCAGGATGAGCAGCGTTCGCCAGACTACAGAGCTTTCCGACTCGGTGCCGGCCTTGAGGAACGCCGCCGCTTCCTGGTCGCTGCTCTGCCGCAGTTTCTCGAGTTGCCGCTGCACGACGATGCCCTGCACGGCGGCGAGGTCGGACTCATCCGGCGGCAGATTCACAGCGATCAGCTGGACGAGCCCACCCTCCGCATCGGTCAGCGAATACACGCCGGGCACTTCAGGCAGATCAACGACGAGCCGGTTTTCATCGTTCGCCGTGAAGGATTTTTTGTTCAGCTCGAACGCCTGGCCGGCGGAATTCTCCGGCAAACTCAGCGTGAGCGTTTGGCCAGCGCTCCCC
>WTHH01000071.1 GCA_011523195.1 Verrucomicrobiales bacterium | reverse complement strand
GAAGCCAGCATTCTCGACAAGCACGGCATCAACGTCGAGTTTGTCGAAGAATAGAAAATCTCATTTTTCCAGAACGATTGTAGCAGACACGGGTTGGTGGTCGCTTGGATATTGTTTGCTGTTATCGAACAGGACAATTTCCGCCTTCAATGTTTTGACTCCGCCTTTTGATAGAACCCAGTCTATACGCCTACTGCCCTTTCTTGTCTCTCTGAATCCGTTAATAGTATTCCAATCCGCATTGATGGATTCTTTTGCCGTAACAATCGTGTCCTCAAACCCGCCGGCATCAACAAGAATGTCGTAAGTTTTGTTCATCTTTGCAGAGGCGTTAAAATCGCCCACCAATATGATGGGCAATTCTTTTTTTAGTTCTGCGACCTTTTTATTTACCAAGGAAGCTGCCTTTTCGCGAGCAGGCTGAACACGGTGATCAAAATGAGTATTCCAAAAATAAAATTCGCGCTTAGTTTTTTTATCAAGAAAACGAATCCATGTTACCATCCTGCGATTGCTATGACCCCATGTTGTAGAGCCAATAACGTTGGGTGAGTCTGAAAGCCAAAAGTGATCATATTCAAGGATCTCAAAACGGTTAGGTTTGTAAAAAATTGCCATGAACTCTCCGCGACTGCCTCCATCACGGCCCGTACCAAACCAACTGTAATTTGGGATTTCTTTATTCAATTCTTTGAGTTGATAAAATTTTCCCTCCTGTGTGCCAATAATGTCAGGATTTGTTTTATCAATTATTTCAGCCATGACAGGCAAGCGATCTGGCCAGGCATTTGGTTTGCTGTTGCTGGCGTACCGAAGATTAAAAGTCATGACCTTTAATGACTCATCAGCCTTTAGAGTGCATTCGGACAGGATTACCGCTATGAGTGATATGAGAAGAACTCGCATGCCCCCGATTTACTTCAATTGAAGGGCCAACTTCAAGGTTGAATCATTATAGCGGAAAGCTGGTGCTGTCTGAGAACTGCAGACCTAAGAATGCTGCACCCAAATGAAGCCATAGTGGAATTGTAGCTAGGCTAATCACTGTAGTGGCGATGGCTACCTGCGTTGCGATTACTGGGCTGCCTCCATACATTCGGGAGATTAAAATGGGGAACATCGCTGCTGGCATTGAGGCTTGAATTAGAATTACCTGACTTAACTCCGTTGAGCATGGCAGCCACTTTGCTGTCACGATCATAAGCACAGGCAGCAGCCCCATCCGCAGCAGGATGCTTGTCCAGCAAACCCGGAATGCCGACCGAAATTCGCACTCAGCGAAGTAGTCCTTCATCATTGCGCCCATCAACAGGATCGACATCGGGATGGCGCACATGCCGAGCATTTCAATCGATGTAACGACCACTTCGGGTATGTGCACATTCAGCCCCGTGGCGTTCACGATCAATGCGAATACGACGGACAAAAACGGGGCGTTGAGTGCCTTCTTCCATGCCGTACCAAGGTCGCCATGCAACAGCATCACGCCCAGCGACCACATCGCCAGCAGTGTACCCATGTTGAACACGAACAACACCGCCACGGCATTTTCGCCAAACAGCGATTCGCTGAGCGGGATGGGTACAAAACCAAAGTTGAACACGCCAATCGTGATGGCGTAGGTGCGTGCCTTTGGGCCGGTTTCCCCGGTCGCATACCGCCGCACCATCCAGCCGATCGCCATACCAATAGCGATGGAAAAGAAGCCCACCACCGGCGGCAGCCACACATTCTCCGGTTGGCGGATTGCCTCGTTGCCACTGATCTTACTGAAAGCGAGACAGGGCAGTAGCACGTTCATCGCCACTTTCATTAGGCTGTCGTCGGCATCGCGCGTGAGCCAGTTGATCCGCCGGAATTGATAGCCCAAAAAAGTGATCAAAAACACCGGCAACACGGCCGAGAGGACTGTCAGGATTTCGGCCATTCGCGCTTGGCCAAGTCAGGCAAGGATAGAGGCCGCGAGCGATTCAAACTCGAGGCGTTGAACATTTTGAAGGGCGTCAACGTGCTGGCCATTGTGCATGGCCGACTCCACGGCATCAACAAATGCAAAGGGATCCCACTGCCCACCGGGAACCAGGCGCTTGGCCAAGGCCTCGTTCCCGGTCACCCCGAGATACGCCGCCACTTGGCCGGCCAACCCAGGGTAACACGGATGATCACCCGCGCGTCGAAACCAGTATTTTGCGTTTGGATAATCCGGCTCGCGACGGTGCATGATCCCGTGCAGAAAACTGCCGTCCGCGCTGAGAAGATCCTGCGAGACATCGTGCGAGGCATCGAGATGGTCGTGCCAAAGTAACGCTGCCGAGCGTGCGAGATTCGAAGTCGACGAACCCAGGCCAAGCGCATCCACCGCTTGGCCAAGCGC
>WTHH01000116.1 GCA_011523195.1 Verrucomicrobiales bacterium | reverse complement strand
CAGCGTGCTGGCGACGATGCGGACTGCATTGACGCGCTGGCGGCGCAGTGGCTTCGCCGGGACGAAGGCAAATTTGAAGCGCTGCCGCTGGCGGTACAGCGGCAGGTGGTGCAGCGGCAATTGTTCGGGCTGGCGGTTGAACCGTCGTTCGACTTGGTCGAAGCGCTTCGCACCCGGCTTGGCCAAGCGGTTGAGATCGCGCCCGGCAAACGGCTGCAACGAACCGACTCGGGCGTCATCGACTGGGCGCCGCCCGCGGTTGATTCGGTTTTCTCCGTCGCTCGTAGTGAGGTTGAGCTGCTTGGCCAAGCGGGCGAGACCGAGTTTGGTAGGCGTTCTTTTTCATGGGAACGAATTTCCGGCGGCTTGGCCAAGTGGAATGAACTTGGCCAAGCGGATAACCGCGAGGTGTTCGACGCTGCTGCGCTTGGCCAGGCGATCACCCTCCGACATTGGCAACCGGGCGACCGTTTCCAACCGATTGGCCAGGACGGCACGACAAAACTTCAGGACCTGTTCGTGAACCAAAAAGTGCCACGCGAGGAACGGCATCAACGGATTGTCGCAGAGACCGGGGATGGTCGGCTGTTTTGGGTGGAGGGGCTGCGGATCGCCGAGTCGTTCAAGGTCACCGAGTCGACCCGCGAACTGTTCATCTTCCGGTTTGGTTGATCGGTTTGCCCCCGTCAGTTGGCGAGAATGGCGGCGTCCCAATCTTTCCAGACCGGTTCGTAGCCCAGGCGGCTGATCGTCTCGGCGACCGTTTCCGGCGGGCGCTCGTCGGCGATGTCAAACTGGCCGGTGGCGTTGGTGCTGCGATCGGCCGGCGGTGTCCATTCGCTGGCATTCCCGGCGAGTTCGCGGATGTTGCCCCGCTCTGTGTAGTGCAGGTTTTCATTGCCGGCACCGGTGTAGCCGCCCGGCTCGGTGTGGCTGCCGGCGCTCATCGAGGTGATGCCAAGCGGGATGAGCCGGTCGCGCAGTGCGGCCGGTTCGCGCGTGGAAAGCACGATGCCGAGATCGGGGAGGAATAGGCGCAGCGCACAAATCGCCTGAACCAGTGCGCGATCATCAAAGTTCGTCAGCGGCTCAAACTCACCGGCGCAGGGCCGGAGCCTCGGCAGTGAGACGGTGAGCTGGGATTTCCAGCAGTGCCGCAGAAGGTACTGCGCGTGGGCAGCGAGACAGATCGTTTCGCGCCGCCAATCGCTCAGGCCGTAAAGCGCCCCGATTCCCAGCCGCCGAAAGCCGGCCTCATGTGCGCGCTCCGGGGTTTCGAGTCGCCAGTTGAAATTTCGTTTCGGGCCGGAGGTGTGCATGTTGGCGTAAACCTCGCGGTGATAGGTTTCCTGATAGACGATCAACCCCTCGGCGCCGGCTTGGACGAGCGGTTGGTATTCCCCGGTTTCCATCGGGCCGACCTCAAGCGAGATGGAAGGGACGGTCTCGCGCAGCGCCGCGACGCAGTCGGTCATGTAGCTGCCGGAAACAAATTTCGGATGTTCCCCGGCGACAAGGAGGATGTTACGAAAGCCCTGATCGGCCAACGCCCGGGCTTCGCGCACGACTTCGTCGATTGAGAGCGTGACGCGCAGGATGGGGTTGTCCCGCGAGAAGCCGCAGTAGGTGCAGTTGTTGATGCACTCGTTGCTCAGGTAGAGCGGGGCAAACAGGCGGATGACGCGGCCGAAGCGCTGCTGCGTGAGTTGGTTCGAGCGCTTGGCCAAGCGCTCGAGTTGACCAGCGGCGGCAGGTGAGAGCAGGGCGGCGAGGTCGCCCAATCCCGGGTCGCGCCTGGCCAAGGCGGCGGCCACCTCCGTCTCGGAGGCCTCCTGCGCCGTGCCGCAATGGGCATTGATGGGCAACTGGTCGAACTGTTCGACGAAACTCACGGAGCCAAATTAGCGAAGACTACGCGCTTGGCCAAGCGTGGTTGTTTTTTCGGCGTGAACCGAATACATTTCGCGCCCTTGAGCGTCAGGCCAGCGCACATGTTTGGATTCGGGAAAAAAAGATCAAGCGAAGGAGGCGAGGAGCATCGTTACTACCTGCTCCCCGGCATGGGGCGCTCCAATCGCCGTCGGCACAAGCTGGTTTTCCTGTGGAGCATCCTCGCCGGCGTGGCCGGTTCGGGCCTGATCGGGCTGATAATTTGGTTGATCAACCGCTGATCAATCGAACAGGGACAAGGATTTCACGGATTCACCAAAATTAATCTGTGAGAATCTGTGAAATCCGTGTCTGAAAATCACCCTCCGTTTTTCAGCGCTGCCAATTCCTTCCGCAACAAGTCCGCCATCGGGGCGACGGTGTCCCGGCTGAGGTCGAACCGAATATTGCAGCGCTCGAACAATTCCGGCAGCGGCCTCGAGCCACC
>WTHH01000173.1 GCA_011523195.1 Verrucomicrobiales bacterium | reverse complement strand
CCGCTGCCAAGTGTTGCTTGATAGCCTCTGTGTCACCCTCCATTGCTGCTTCATGGATAGAGATATCAGGAGGCGTCGGTTTGCCGCAGCCGGTCATTAAAACAGCCACGATTGAAAAGATGATTTGTGGTTTCATTTCCTTCTGCGGATTTGCTTATCAGCCAGTCAGCCAGTCGGCAAGCTGCTGGTTCTACCTTGTGAGGGAAGGCGACGGTGATTAAAACGTCCCCGTGCCGGATTCCTCCCATAAACGCGCCAATCAAAATACATTCTCGCTCAAGCGTTACATCGACCAGAGCATGAGGCAGGTCGACGCAGCGTTGAACCGGCATCTGCCCAAGGCATCCGCAAAACCGAAAACGCTGCACGAATCGATGCGTTACTCGGTTTTCGCCGGCGGCAAACGGTTGCGACCGATTCTTTGCAAGGCCGCTGCCGAGGCGTGCGGGGGCGACCCTAAGAACTCGCTCATACTCGGCTCAGCGGTGGAGTGCATCCACACCTACTCATTGATTCATGACGACCTTCCGGCCTTGGACAACGACGATTACCGGCGCGGCAACAAAACCAATCACATCGTTTATGGGGAGGGCATCGCGGTGCTGGCCGGGGATGCCCTGCTCACTCTGGCTTTCGAGCTGGCCAATGAGGCCACTCCAACCAAGCGCTACAAGCAAAACGATTTCGTGGGTGAATTGGCCAAGACTGCTGGGCACGCCCAATTGATCGCTGGACAGGTGGCCGACCTCGAAGGTGAGGGGAAGCCGGTGTCGCGTGCCCAACTTCGATACATTCACGAGCGCAAAACCTCCGCGCTGCTGACCTGTTCCGTAAAACTCGGCGGTATGTCCGCCAACTGCACACCCCGTCAACTCGAGGCGCTGACCGATTTTGGCTACCACGTCGGGCTGGCGTTTCAGGTAATCGACGACATCCTCGACGTCACCCAATCATCCGAGCAGCTCGGCAAAACCGCCGGCAAGGATGAGGCGGTGCAAAAGGCGACCTACCCCTCCATCGTTGGCTTGGAAAAATCCCGCAAAATCGCTGCTGAACTGACGTCCAAGGCCTATCAGGCGCTGAAGCCTTTCCGTGGCAAGGCCGTTGCACTGGAAGCACTTGCGGACTATCTGCTGAAGCGCGACCACTGAGCTTGGCCAAGCGGAGTTAGCGCCGGCGTTAAACAGGTTTGATTTTTTGCGCTCGGCCAAGTTTACTCGGCTCACGCTGAAACAACAGCTCTTCAACAAATGGCAGCTAAAGCTAAAAATCCATTGGTGAGCATCCTCATGGGAAGCCAGTCCGACTGGGGCGTCATGTCCAATTGCGCCCAGAAACTCGAAGACCTTGGCATTCCGTGGGAAGCTCAGGCCATCTCAGCGCACCGTGCCACCGATGCGCTGATCAAGTACCTCTCCACAGCGGAGAAACGCGGCGTGGAAGTCATTATCGCCGCCGCAGGCGGTGCCGCCCATCTTCCCGGCGTGGTGGCCGCTAAGGTCACCCTGCCGGTGCTTGGCGTGCCTATGGAATCTGCCTCACTCAAGGGCATGGACTCACTGCTGTCTATCGTTCAAATGCCAGCCGGCGTCCCTGTGGGCACTCTCGCTATTGGCAAGCCGGGCGCTATCAACGCCGCACTGCTGGCTGTCGCCATCCTTGGTGTGAAGTCGGCCAAGTACCGGAAGATTTACGACAACTTCCGCAAGGATCAGACAAAGAAAGTCTTGGCCAAGCGGAAGCTGGAGTTGCCGGCGAGCTAATTTAACTCATTAACCAAATACTAACGGCTGTCTTCGGGCAGCCGTTTTTTATTATTTAACCTGTATTTTTCCCTCGCAATAGTAGGGGCATAGGCGCAGCATTAAGCCTTTGCATGAGCGAAAAACAGCTCATTAACGAGAAAATTGAGGCAGCTGCCGGTCGACGGAAGATTCAGGCCGGCTGGCGAGGCATGTGGCTTGGCTTGTGGGTCGGCGTCTGCCTTTGGCTGGTGACAATCGCTACATACAAACTGCTGCCCATTTCCACGGCGACGGTGTTTTGGATTGTGATCGTTGGCCTTTCGTTCCCGGTGATCGGCCTGGCCCTCGGCTTGGCCAAGCGCTTCGCCGCCCGCGACACGGCTCGCTGGCTGGATCAGGAAACAGGACTGAAAGAGCGCCTGAGTACGGCTGTTGAGTTGACAGAAACAGAGGCCAAGGGCTCCGAGTGGTCAGCATTGGTCATACGGGATGCCGCCCAGGCCGCTGATGAAATTGAGCCAAGGAGGCTACTCCCGCTTCGACTGCCTGCGTTGTGCAACTGGACCCTGCTATTGTTGATCGCCTGCTTTGCGCTTGGCTTTGTGCCGGAACACCGTAGCAAAGCCTATCTGGATCAGCAGCGAGATACCGCCATCATCGAGGACGTCGGAACCAATCTGGAGAATCTCACCAAGTGGCAGGTAAAGGAAAACCAGCCACAATTTGATCCGACCGAGGAGGTGCTTGAGTCTGTGGAGAAACTGGGCCGGGAATTCCAGAAGGGCGAACTGCTCCGCGACGAGGCCTTGGCCAAGCTCACCAGTCTGGCCGAGCAACTACGTGATGAAGCCAAAAAGCTGGACCAAGCGCAGACGATCAACAAGTTGCAACAGGCAGCCAGGACTCCGGCCGGAACGGCCGCTCCCTCCCCGGCGGAAATGCAAAAGCAAATGGCAGAGCTGGAGGAAAGCCTCGGAGATGCGAAGGACGCCAAGCCGGAGCAGTTCGATGAGATAAAATCCAAGTTGGATGCCATTAAGGAAGCCGCTGCTGGGCTTCCGGATGCCAACACACCGGAGGGAAAACAGGCTCAACAGGAGTTAGCCCAGTCGTTGGCGGATCTTGCCAACATGGCTCAGCAAATGGGGCTGGAAATGCCGGACCTCGACAAGGGCATCGAGGCGCTAAAAGGCAGTGATATCGATCAGTTTCTCAAGAATATGGAGTTTTCAGCTCAGGAACTTGAGAAAATGGCGGAGTTGAGCAAGGCGCTTCAGAACCTCGAGATGCAGATGGCGGAAGTGGGAAAAGACCTCGCCGAGCAGCTTGAAAAGGGCCAGGTGCCCGCCGCATTGAGCACGCTGGAGAAAATGATGAGCCAACTGGATTCATCGCAGTTGAGCGCTGAGGAGTTGGAAAAAATGATCGAGGAATTGCAGGAGGCACTTGACCCGGCGGAGAGTTACGGCGAATGCTCAAAGAGCCTTTCCGATGCAAAAGATCAGGCCAAGGCCGGCGATAAATCCGGCGCGTCCAAGTCTCTCGCTAAAGCCAAAGATGAACTCAAAAATATGTTGAAGGAAATGGCCGACGCCCAAAACCTGATGCAGGCATTGGGAAATCTGGAGCGCGCCCAGATGGCGGTGGGTAACTGCCAGTCTTTCAGCGTCTGCCGCAAACCGGGCGCTGGCCCCAGTAGCAGGCCCGGTACCGGTGTCGGCATGTGGGGTGATGAAAGCCTTCAAATGACCCCAGACCAAATGACACAGCGCATGGATAATTCCGGCTTTAACCGACCTGATGTCGACCCCCGTGGAATCACCGAGCGCGGCAACAAGGTGCCCGACAACATGGTCGCGTCGCGCATCAAGGGTCAGATCGATCCCAAGGGCCAAATGCCCAGCATCACGTTGCGTGGCGTGAGCATCACCGGCAACAGCAAGGTACAATTTCAGGAAGCCGTCTCTGCCGCACAATCAGACGCCCGCAACGCGCTCAATCAGGACAAAGTGCCTCGCGCCTATCGAGACTCTGTGAGGGACTATTTTGACGACCTGAAGGAATGACGCCCTCGCAGGCGCCACCCCAAACCCAAGGAGATTTTAATGAGCCCAGAGGAAAACATTGCCCGTTTTCGTGATGTGTACGATTCCCTGCGATCCGAGATTGGAAAAGTGATCGTCGGTCAGGAGGCCATCGTTGACGGCACGTTAAACGCCCTGTTTGCCAATGGGCACGTGCTGCTCGAGGGCGTCCCCGGGCTTGGCAAAACATTGTTGGTTCGCACCCTCAGCCAAGTACTCGACCTGTCCTTCAATCGCGTACAGTTCACCCCAGACCTCATGCCTGCCGATGTGCTGGGAACAAACATGGTGCACGAAACTGATGAGGGAAAACGGGTGTTTGAGTTTCAGCACGGGCCGATTTTTGCACATTTGGTTTTGGCGGATGAGATCAATCGCGCCACTCCAAAGACCCAGTCCGCGATGCTGGAAGCGATGCAGGAGCGCAGCGTGACGGCTGGAGGGGAAATCAGAAAACTGGACACTCCGTTCTTCGTGCTCGCCACCCAAAATCCCATCGACCAGGAGGGAACTTATCCGCTGCCGGAGGCTCAGCTTGATCGATTCTTTTACAAGCTGGTTGTGGGCTATCCTACGGCTGAGGAGTTGGCCGAGGTGGTCACACGCACAACAGAAGGCAACTCGACTGAGGTCAGCAAAGTCGTGGACGGCAAAACACTCAAAGAACTTCAGCAACTGGTCCAGCAGGTCCCGGTGGCATCACACGTAAAGGACTACGCTGTGCGCCTGGTCTTGGCCACCCACCCTGCAACCGATACGGCCCTCGATATCACCAACCACTTTCTTCGATTTGGAAGCAGCCCTCGCGGCGCTCACACTCTGCTGCTCGGGGCCAAGGTTCGTGCCCTGACGGAAGGGCGTTTCAATGTCAGCTTTGACGACATTTCCGCCGTGGCCAAGCCGGCGTTGCGCCATCGCTTGATCGTCAACTTCGAGGCTGAGGCCGAGGGGATTACCTCCGATCATGTGTTGGAAAAAATTCTGACAGAGGTGCCTCGCGATTCAGAAGCATCCAAAGTTTCCGCTTAATCCTTTTTACCATTCGCCTGGCCAAGCGCTTGGCCGTTTATTCACCTTTGTGGATAACATTGGGGAAAAGTTCGAATCATCAACTCTCCACTCTTATCCTCCTTATCTTCACAACTTAATAACACTTTATCCATCGGTTTTTACTTTCTTGTTCCCTTTCATTCCGATTGTGATTGGCTCCCTTTTCGGGTAGGGAACGGGCGTGCGAACGGTTTACTTGGATTACAACGCCACCACTCCTCTCGATACTCAAGTCAGGGAGGCGATGTTGCCTTTTTTGGGAGATTTCTTCGGTAATCCGTCAAGTATTCATCATGTTGGTCGCAAGGCACGGGCCTTTCTGGATGACTGTCGCGACCGCGTTTCGAGGTTGTGGAAATGTAAGCCAAGCGAGGTCGTTTTTACCAGTGGCGGAACGGAAAGTAACAACCTGGCGATCTGTGGTTCAGCCCGATTATTAAAGGCCAAAGGACGCCACCTCATCACCTCGGCGGTGGAGCATCACGCAGTCCTTCACACCTTTGAATATCTTGTGAATAAAGAGGGCTTCGAGCTGACGACACTACCTGTTGATGCTGACGGGTTAGTTGATCCACAAGATTTAGCGGATGCAATCCGGGACGACACAATTCTTGTGTCCGTCATGGCTGCGAATAACGAGACCGGCGCCATTCAAACTGTTGCAGAACTTGGTTCTATTTGTCAGGAGCAGGAAGTTTTGTTTCATACTGATGCTGTGCAGTGGTTCGGCAAGGAACCGTTTAACAGCATCGATCAATTTAATGCGAACCTTGTTTCAATTTGTGGTCACAAATTTCATGCCCCTAAGGGTGTGGGAGCCCTTTACATCAAGTCCCCACTTTTGCCGGATCCCATATCCTTCGGCGGAGGGCATGAAAATGAAAGAAGGGCTGGAACAGAAAACATGGCCGGCATCGCTGGGTTGGTTGATGCGATCGAAAGATTTACTACCACTCCTGTTTTCGAAAGACCTACCCTTCAGCCTTTGATTGAACGCTTGGCCATGCTTACGGATATCGATGAAGTTAACTTGGCAGGCCCCTTGGCCAAGCGCTTGGCCAACACCATTAGTTTCACCGTTGCCGGTACCGATAGCATGACGCTTTTGGCGGCCCTCGACTTGGAAGGCATTTGTGCTTCCAGCGGTTCTGCATGTTCGGCCGGTTCTCTCAATCCTTCCCATGTCTTATCCGCTATGGGGCGTAATGATGATGCCAATTCTCTAGTGAGATTCTCGCTTGGTCGTGAGTCTTCGATCGAAGATATCGATCACGTGCTGGCTCAGTTTCCGAAGGTGCTGGGTCGCATCCGCTCCTCTTAATGACCTGCCGATTAGCGGTGGACAACTTGGTGATGAGTTTTAAAACTTTGCCAAGCGCGTGACTTCTTTTGAGATGCTGACATTTGTTTTCACTGCAAGATAAAACTTGCAGCCTTGTTAAATGGGCCTTTTGTTCCAGATGTTCACATTTTCACAGACCTTAATAATAAACCTTCTTTTAAAAAGAGAATTCATTATTACAGCATCGCTGGGGCCTGTGGGAACAGGTCAACTTTCAGACAGACAGAAATTTAGATTCCTTTTCCGGCTGGAGATTTCTATGATTTGCGGCCAGATGAAACTGACGATTGGTCAAGAGGAGCTAAATGCAGGTCTCCAATCCGTCCAAAATGTGGTATCCACGCGGACGACCCTTCCCATACTTTCAAACGTTCTGCTCAAGGCGGAAGGTAACAGCCTGTCGCTGACAGCGACAGATTTGGACGTGACAATATCCAACGCCGTAGAGGCGAAGGTGGAATTGTCGGGATCATTCACCCTGCCGGTAAAAAAACTGGTCAGCATAGCGCGAGAGATGGGTGGAAGCCAGATAGAGTTGGAAGTGAAGGGAAGCCAATGCACCATCCAGTGTGGATCATCGTTTTATAAGGTGAATGGGCTGGCAGCAGAGGAGTTTCCGCCGATGCCAGACTTTTCGGGGCAGACCAAACTCAAGATGGATCAGGCCAAGGTCAAGTCCATGCTCCGCCGCACCTCATATGCGGTGTCCACAGACGAGAATAGGTATGTGTTGAACGGCCTTTATTTGAGTTTCAAGGAAAACAAGCTGACGATTGTGGCTACGGATGGCAGGCGATTGGCCTTGGCGGAGGAGGATCTGGAGCTACCGGAAGGGTCACAAACCGATGCCATCGTGCCAACCAAGGCGATTCAGGAATTGGGAAGACTTCTGGCGGACGAAGGTGAGGTGGAACTTCAACTAACCGAAAATCAGGTTTCCTTCACTCTGAAAAACGAGAGCGGCAATGAGACTTTAATCGTCTCAAAACTCGTTGAGGGCGCTTATCCGAACTACAAGCAGGTCATCCCAGCTGAATCAAAAGAACGCGTTACCATGGACAAGGAGGAGCTCCAGCACGCACTCCGCAGGGCAGAGATCATGACCAGTGACAAGTCCAACTCCGTGAAGATGACATTCTCGGAGAATAACTTGACCATAACTTCCAACTCGCCCGAGGTTGGGGAGAGCCGCGAAACGATGGCAATCAATTACAAAGGGGAAGAGGTGTCCATAGCGTTCAACCCCCAATTTTTCATCGACCCTCTCAAGGTGCTTGATGAGGACGAAGTACACTTTGAATTTACAGATCAACTTAGCCCAGGCGTGGTGAAAACAAATCATCCATTCCTTTACGTCATCATGCCAATGCGTACCTCCTAGCGCTTGGCCAAGTGCAGGTTATTTTTGCGAGGCAGCCAAACGGTTGCCTCTTTTTTTGGCCCGGTCCGACCTTTTCCAGCGGTTATGCACCCAAAACCAGTTGGCGGGATCCTCGAGGATGTACTGCTCATAGGTGGCATTTACATCGGCCATGATTTCTTCAACCGATCGCGCTTGGCCGTTTTCTCTGGTCGGGATTTCAGGGCCAAGTTCCAGTTCCCATTGGCCAATGCCAACTCGGCGGCAAAGGCATCCGTGGAGTCGAAGTTTGTAGCGAAGAGAAAAAAGGGCGGGAGCCGGGTTAGTGGAGCAGGGGCGACCAAAAAAAGGAAGAAGAATGCCACTCCTCCCGGCACTTTGATCGGCTAAAAGGCCGGTAATCGTCTTTGGCCTCTTCATGAAGGCCTTGAGTTTGCCACCTTCATAACGCCTGTCAAAAAAATGGCAACCGGATTTGCTCCTCAACGATTTGATCACTTTATCGACCCAAGGTTGATTGAATCCTCTGTAAGTTGTGCATAATTCGTATTCCGGCTCGTTATGACCGGCGTTGGCGTACATCTCAAAATTACCAAAATGACCGATTGCCAACATAAAACTCGGCTCGGAGCCGTCTTCGCGTTGACTCCTGTCCAGACGTTCAACGCCCTTGATGGTAAGAATGTTGCCCAACTTTTCAGGCGGAATGTGGGCGGTCTTGATGGATGAGAGATAGACTTCTCCTAAACGACGAAAGTTTTCACGGGCTAGGGCAATGATCTCCTTTTTTGAACGAGAACTTCCCAGGCTGTTGGTCAGGTTATTCACAGCCACCCTGCGGTGTGGTGCGTCGATGTAATAAAAAAGGAAACCCATCTGGCGACCGACCAAGACCACAAACTTCAGCGGCAAAAATCGAATTACGTTAACAATTGAAACTGCAACCAGATAAAGAATCGTGTTCACGGGTCAGTGGAAACAGATCTGTCGCACGCAATCCTGAAAGTTTTTCGCGCCTTTAAGGATTCGGATTTCGACGCGCATGAAGTAGATGGGCAAATCCCGACGATCGATCTTTGGGAACCGGACGGCGTCCTTCTGGGTGGTGACAATCATGTCCGCCTGCCGCGTTTTGCTACGGTTGATGGCGTTGAGAATTTCCTGCTGGGAGAACCGGTGGTGATCAACAAACCGTTTCGAATATACGAGATCACCTCCAAGGGAGATCAAGCTCTTCTCGAAACTTTCCGGTAGTGCGATCCCACTGAGTGCACCCACTTTTTTCCCTTTCAACAGATCCAACCCATGCTGGTCGCCGGTGAAAACGTCTTCGAAATAAAGAGGGCTGTGAACACACTCGATGATGCTGGCCTTTGGGTTGTAGTTGGCAATCTTCGCACGCAATTCCTCCGTGTTGCCATCGCTTTTTGTGATGAAAATTATATTGGCTCGGGAAAGGTGGGTAGGAGGCTCACGGAGCGTGCCGCGGGGGAGCATTTTGCCGTTGTTACCGAACGGCTGTTCACGGTCGATGAGCACGACGTCCTGGCGGCGGCCACGAAGTTTCCAGTATTGAAATCCATCATCGAGGAGCAGCGTGTCACAGCCGAACTTTTCAATCGCATACCTGCCGGCCTTCACGCGGTCTTTGTCTACC
>WTHH01000219.1 GCA_011523195.1 Verrucomicrobiales bacterium | reverse complement strand
ACGCGCGGCGCGATTCGTCGAGATCGACCGCCATCACACGCGCGCCGTTGGCCCGCAGCAATCCGGTAACGAGCAGTCCCACCAGACCCTGCCCCATCACCAGCACACGATCGCCTAGGCGCGGCTCAGTCTGACGCACGCTGTGTAGGGCAATAGAGATCAGCGTGGTGTAGGCGGCCTGCCATAATGGCACTTCATCAGGCACTCTGGCCACGAGCATATCCGGCACAGCAATGTACTCGGCATGAAACGCGCATTCCGCGCCGCCGCAGGCCACGCGGTCACCCACCCGGAAACGGGAGTTCCCCTCGTCCACTGCCTCAACAACGCCGGCCGCACTGTAGCCAAGCGGGGTCGGAGAGGACAGGCGGTTGCGAACCTTTTCGTAGGCGGATTTCCAGCCGAGGTTGCGGGCTGTTTCAAGCACCTTGCGAACCTGATCGGGACGCGCCTTGGCTTTCTGTAGCAGGTTCATCTTTGCCTGCTCTACCTTCATTTTCTCGGTGCCGATGGAGATCACAGAATGAGTCGTCCGCACCAGCACGCCGCCCGGGGGCGCCACGGGACAGGGCACTTCCTGCATCTCAAGGCGTCCGTCCTGATATTGAGCAATCTGTTTCAACGCGGAAAGGTTTAGCACAAGCCGCCCCGCGTGACGAGGGATGAGCGTTCGGCCGTGAACCGGCTTTTTCCCTCGACTCACGGGCCGGGCCTGCTGAAATGTCGCCCGTTCGCGATGCGGATTAGCCTGCAACTTCACCTGTTCGTTTTTCTTGGAGCGTTCCTTCTGTTCACGATGGAGCCGCTTGTGGCGCGCATGGTGTTGCCGGTACACGGGGGATCGTTTCATGTATGGACGACCACGCTGACTTTTTTCCAGGGTGCCCTGTTTCTCGGGTACGTGTATTGCCACCTGCTGGCGCGGCGGATCGGGGGATGGCATTTGCTTTTGGTCGCAGCACCACTGATCTGGCTCCCCGTGGCCAACGTCATCGGCCTGTCAGCCCCCGGCGAAGGCGACCCGGCCTGGGCGCTGCTGAGTCAGTTGACGTTTCACATTGCGCTGCCGTTTGGCGTACTGGCCACCACAAGCGTGATCGCCCAGTCGTGGTTCACCCGCAGCGACACGGGCGCAGGTTCGCCGTATCCGCTTTATGCCAGCTCAAACATCGGCTCGCTGCTTGGCCTCCTCGGGTACATCATTATTTGCGAACCGCTGTTCGGTTTAAAAACACAGCGGATAATCTGGTTCGTCGGCTATGCCGGATATGTCGTCCTCGCCTGGCAATGCTGGAGGGCCACTCATAAAAAGAAAACGAAAACGCCCCCAGACGCGCCCCTCACAAATGATCTCAAGGGCTTGACCGTCCTCTACTGGCTGTTGCTGAGCGCGATCCCCTCGGCGTTCATGTTGGCGGTTTCGAACGTCTTTACCCTCGAGCTGGGCTCCGTGCCGCTGGTGTGGGTCTTGCCTCTGGTGATTTACATTCTCACCTATGTGCTGACGTTCAGCGAGCGTCAATGGATTCTGCCCAGGGTCCTGCACGCCCTCTGGCCTGCGGCGGCTGTGCTGGGTTTCTGCTCGTTTTATTTTGCCACGGGCGGTTCGCTCTGGGTATTTGCAGTTCATGCGCTGGGGCTGTTTATCCTCGCCATGGTCGGGCATGGGGAACTTTACCGACTCCGACCGGCGCCCGGCCAGTTGACCATTTTTTATCTGGCGATCGCGCTGGGCGGATGGCTGGGCAGCATGAGCGTCAGTCTGGTTGCCCCGATCCTGTTCAACAGCCTTTCGGAATACCCGTTGATTCTCGGGCTGTTTGCGTTGGTGCTGCTCACCCTGCGAAAGGGTGACTTGCCCGGGGCATTTCGACAGCATCCAGCGTGGTGTGCCGTTGCGGTCTGCCTCGCTGCCATTCCACCATTCGTCATCACCCCGGAGGAACCGGTTGCCGGCAGGGAAGTGCTATACCAGCATCGCAACTACTACGGCATTTATCGCGTGATCAATCACCCGCTCAGTGCCACGGATCATGCCAACCTCACTGCCGACGAACGCCGACTGCTCGGCAAGCGCGACCTCGAGCACGGCTCAACCGTCCACGGCACACAGGTTTTGTATCCGTCGATGAAAAACGAGCCCACAACGTACTACCATCGCTCGGGCCCGCTCGGTGATCTGCTGGACAACCCGGCAACACCCCGCAACGCGGCGATCATCGGCCTCGGGGTCGGCACCTGCGCCACTTATTTTAGGGACGGCGAAACGGTGACCTTTTACGAACTCGATCCCGCGATCGTGAATATCGCACAGCAGTTGTTCACCTACCTCGAGGACTGTCCCGCGACCAAGCATCACGTCACGGGAGATGCCCGACTGCAAATGGCCAAGGCGCTAGACAACTCGTACGACGTCATTCTGGTCGACGCATTTAGCAGCGATGCCATCCCGACCCATCTTCTGACTCGCGAGGCGCTGGCTCTTTATGAGCGCAAACTCAAACCCAACGGCCGGTTGATCCTCCACGTCTCCAGCCGCTACTACGCACTGCTCGGCGTAATCAAGGCCACCTGCGGTGAGGACTGGGACGTGTTTTGCAAGCGGCAGGGTGCAGCCGGCCTTCAACCGTTTCAGACGCCGTCCACCTTTTGTGTGCTCGTGCGCAAGGAGGAAACTGCCCCGGTCCCCAGACAGGAAGGTTGGTTTTCACTGGCGCAACACCCGGAAGACGGGACGCCATGGACCGACGACTACATCAACACCCTCCTGCCGCTCTATCGGATGCTAAAGGCGGCAGCCAAGTGACCCCGCTTGGCCAAGCCGATCAGGGCAGGCGGCAGCCGATCGTCAGCAAGACATTTGCCCACAACGCCTGATCCGCAGTTTGGATCGTCAGCACGTGATCGTCCGACATCACTGCATCGTAAAAATCCCATTTCTGGATTGGCTCCAGTTTCAGGTCCAGCTTGGCCTCCTCGAGAATCTGTTCGTACTCGGCCCAGACCGGCGGCAGGCCGTGTTTGGCGTACGGGTCATCGGCCGGAATACCCATGGTGTTGACGGCATCCAGCGGGATCGCTGTAACCAGCGCCCGCAATACCTGGCTGCAGGTGACAACGCCGGGGGAGAGGTTGAGTGAGACCAGCTCGGCCTCCGGCCCGATCTTGGATGAAGCCGGATAATTGCCGTCGCAGATCAATACCTTCGAGTGGTGGCCCGCTTGGCCAAGGACTCCGTTGATCTCCGGGTGAATCAGCTGTGAGTGCAAGAGCATGCCGGGAATTTACCGACCCCGATTTGTTGTGCCAAGCGGCGATTCGCCGGCTTGGCCAAGCACGGAAGAGGCTTGATCGAGACCGCTTTTTCCCCTATTCACGGGCTACACTTTTGGCTTTCAAATTAACATGAAACGTATCGCACAACTCCTTGGCCTGACCGCCCTGTCGCTCGCCTTCATCGGCTGTTCGCCTTCGGCAGAAAAGCACGCCGACAACAACGATGGTGGCGGAAGTACTGGCACGAATGAAAAGGGCGTCATCGCCTATTCGCCGCTCACACTTTCCAACCCGTTTTTCAAGGTTATCGGCGATAACATCAAGTCCGAGGCGGAAAAGCACGGATACGAAACCCTCATGGTCGACCCCGACATGGATGTCAAAAAGCAGTCCGACCAGATGGAGGATTTCATTTCGCGCGGCGTTACTGCCATCATCCTCGTGCCGTGTGACCGGCTCTCGATCGGCCCGTCCGTCAAGGCCGCCAACGAAAAGGGCATCCCGGTATTCACGGTCGATGCCAAGTGTGCCGCCGAGGGGGTGGAAATCGCCGGTCACGTCGGCACCGATAATTTTCAAGGTGGGAAACTCGCGGGTGAGGCCATGATCAAGGCGCTTGGCGAAAACGGCGGTAAGGTGTTGGTGCTCGATTTCAAAAAAGCCAACTCCTGCGTACTGCGCGTCAACGGCTTCAAGGAGGTCATCAATTCCCACAACGCCGAGCGCACCTCCGGCAAGATTGAAATCGTGGCGGAACTCGACGGCAACGGCGCTCGCACCGAGGGCTACCAGTCCACTGCGGATGCCCTCCAGTCGCACGACGATCTCGCTGCAGTTTTTGCCATCAACGATCCCTCCGCGCTGGGTGCCTACACCGCCATCGAGGAGGCCAATCGGCAGAATCAAATCAAGATCATCGGCTTCGACGGCCAGCTGGACGGCAAGCAGGCCATCAAGGACGGCAAGATTTTTGCCGACCCCATTCAGCATCCAGACAAGATGGGGCAACAGATCGTGCAGAACATCGTCAAGTATCAGGCCGGCGAGGCGTTTGAAAGGGAGACCCTCATCCCAGCTACGATTTACGACAAAGCCGCTGCCGATGCGGATCCCGAGCTGAAGTAACGCCCCTATGCCCCCGACCGACGCGGCATCCGAAGCCCCTCTGCTGCGGATGCGCGGCATCCGGAAATCGTTCCCCGGCGTCAAGGCACTTAAGGGGGTTGATCTCTCGCTCCATACCGGGGAAGTCCTCGCGCTGCTCGGTGAAAACGGCGCGGGTAAAAGCACGCTCATCAAGATTCTCGGCGGCGCTCACCAACCTGATGAAGGCACGATCGAGATCGACGGCCAACCGGCCTCCGTCGCCACCCCGCAGGCTTCGCAGGCCGCCGGCATAGGGATCATTTATCAGGAGTTCAACCTCATCCCGCACCTGTCCGCCCGTGAAAATATCTTCCTTGGGCAGGAACCGGGAAGCATCAGCTTCATTCCCCGCGCCAGCGAGGAGGCACGGGCGCAGGCGTTGTTTGATCGCATCGGTGTGGAGGTCCCGGTCGATGCCGAGTGCAACAGCCTCACCGTCGCCCAGCAGCAGATCGTCGAGATCGCTAAGACTCTCTCGCAGGATGCCCGTATCATCGTCATGGACGAACCCAGCGCCGCCCTCTCCCCGCGCGAAACCAAGGGACTGTTTCGTGTGATCGACGAATTGAAATCGCAGGATATCGGGATCATTTACATCAGCCACCGGCTTGACGAGATTTTCGAGATCGCCGACCGCGTCACCTTCCTGCGGGATGGTGAGCACATCGACACCCGCCCCGTCGATGATCTCACCCGCGAGCAGATGATCGAGCTAATGGTCGGCCGCAGTCTCGACAAGGAATTTCCGAAACGCGACACCGCTCCCGGCCAACCCCGATTGGTTGTCGAAAACCTAAACAGCGGCGAGCGCGTGCAGGATGTGTCGCTCGAGATTCGGGCCGGCGAGGTACTTGGCCTCACCGGGCTCGTCGGGGCAGGACGCACCGAGACGGCTCGGCTGCTTTTCGGCGCCGACCGCCCCGACAGCGGCAGCCTCCAACTCGACGGCCAATCCCTCGCCATCAACAACCCGCGGGACGCAATCCGGCAGGGCATCTGTCTGCTGACCGAGGATCGTAAGGCGCAGGGACTCGTCCTCGGACAGACGGTCCGCGAAAACTTCGGCCTGCCGAACCTCCGCCACTTCACCTCTGGCGGCTTCATCCGGCAAAATGAGGAAGCTCAGGCCTTCGCCGGATACGTTAACCAGATTCAAATCAAGGTCACCGGCCCGGAGCAGGTCGCCGGCACGCTTTCTGGCGGCAATCAACAGAAGGTCGTTCTCGCCAAGTGGCTCCAACGCAACGCCGAGGTCATCATCTTCGACGAACCCACCCGCGGCATCGACGTCGGGGCCAAGTACGAGATTTACCAACTCATCAACCAACTCGCCGAACAAGGCAAAGCCGTGCTGATAATCAGCTCCGAGTTGCCGGAAATCCTAGGTATGACCGACCGGATTATTGTCATGAACGAAGGCCGAATCACCGGAGAAATTACCGAAGTGCCAAGCGCGACTCAGGAAGACGTAATGCGCCTGGCTACCAGTCAGGCAAAGGGTGAGGGTACAGGGTTCAGGGGTTAGGGGTGAGGCAGCATGAAAAAACTAAACTACACAAAACTTCTTTTCGACTACGGCACCCTGTTCGTGCTCGCTCTGCTCTGCGCCTGGTTCAGCTATGTCACCATTGAGGAACAGTCGCCGACCAGTCCCGCAGCAGCCGAGCGCTTGGCCAATCGCGTGGGCGGCCAACTCCCCACGGGAGCCAGCGTCGTCGTGCTCACCCGACAGGGCGGCGAAGGCAGATCATTCGCGAACGCATTAGCCGAGCAATTGGCCAAGGCCGGCGTCACAGTGGCATCCACCACGGTCGGCCAGCCGGTCGACGCCCGAAAGGCACTTACCGATTTCGCCGCAACCGGCGCGGAACTCGCCGGCATCATCGCCGACAAGCACATGGCCAGTTTCGCCAACACAAACCTCGGCGCGCTTGGCCAAGCGCATTCGACACTGGCCAAGGCAAAGATTTACCAGCCAACCAGCTATCGCTGGCCCAACTTCCTTAAACGGGACAATTTGCTGAACGTGATGAAGCAAATCTCGGTGGTGGCCATCATCGCCATTGGAATGACGTTGGTCATCATCACCGCCGGGATCGATCTTTCGGTCGGCAGCTTGATCGCCTTTTCCGGAGTGATCACAGCCCTCGCCATCCAGTCGCTGGGTGGTGATTCCCCCACCACGGGACACCTGTGGCTTGGTGCCATGGTCGGCATACTCGCCTGCGGTCTCGCCGGGCTGTTCACCGGCAGTTTGGTGACACTCTTTGGTATCCCGGCATTTATCGCCACGCTTGGCATCATGTTCATCGCCAAGGGACTGGCCTTCATTATTTCCGACTCCGCACCTGTGCCGGTGGCAAATGAGGCCTTTGGTTGGCTAGGGCGTGGCCGCGATTTTTTTGGCCTACCTAACAGCGTGGTGCTAATGCTGATTCTTTTCGCCATTGCGCACGTGGTCATGACCCGCACCTCGATCGGCCGTTACATTTACGCCGTTGGCGGCAACCCAGAGGCAGCTCGGCTTTCCGGCGTGCCGGTAAAATGGGTGTTAGTCTTCGTTTACACGCTTACCGGATTACTGGCCGGACTCGGCGGAGTCATGGAGGCGTCGCTTCACATCACCGGCGACCCCAAATCCGGTGATCTCGTGGAATTGAAAGTCATCGCGGCTGTGGTCGTGGGCGGCACCAGTTTAGCCGGTGGCCAAGGTCGAATTCTCGGGACCCTCATCGGAGCTTTCATAATCGCCGTCATCAATAACGGCATGAACCTCACCGGCGTTGAGTCGCACATGCAAAAGGTTATCTACGGGGCCGTCATCCTCATCGCCGTCCTGGTCGACCGCCTGAAAATCCACCTCCTAAAACTCAAAAAAGCGTAACCGAAACCTAGCGAAAAACTGGAGTGACGAGCCTGTGAGCCCCGTTGGTTTTAAACCTGTGGATTCACGTAGGTCTTGAGGAAGGTTTCCTCAGACTCGATGGTGCCGATGAGAACCAATTCGTCGTCGGCGCTGAGCACCTCGTTGGGCTCAAGATGGACGAGGTGGGTGTCCTTTCCGTCGACTTCACGCTGAATGGCAATAACGCTGCAACCGGTGCGCTCGCGGATCTCCGACTCGATTAGTGACTTGCCCTCGAGGTGCTCCGGTAAATCGATGCGGAAGACGTTCAACCCCTCCGCCAGCATGAGGATGTCACTATGCTTAAGGAGATTGAAAATGATGTTTGCGCCCATCGAGGCGTAAGACGCGACAAAGTCAGCGCCCGCGCGGTGAAGCGTGCTGACGTTGCGCTCGCGGTTCGCACGACTGATGATCTGGATATCCGGATGCAACTTGCGGCAGTAGATCGTGAGGTAAATGTTCGTGTCGTCGTTGCCCGTGGTGATGATAACCGCCGAGGCGTCAGCGATGTTCGCTTTCTCGAGAACATCGATCCTCGCCGCACTGCCCTGCACGTAATATTTTTCGTTTCGAATCCGCTCCGGCAATTCCTCGACGATCACGTACTTGAGACCGCGCTTGGCCAAGGCGCGCGCCGTGGCCCGCCCCACCCGACCGCCGCCGAGGATTACGATGTGCGATTCCTCTTTTTGATAGATGCAAAAAATCTGGTTGTAGTGCTGGATCATTTCCTTTGATCCAGCAAACACAAGCACCGTACTGTCGCTGACCTTGGTGTCCGGTCCAGCACCCTTGTATTCGCCGCGCTCCCACACGCCGACGACGCTGGTGTTAGTCATCTCGCGAAAATTGCACTCGGCAAGCGTCTTGCCAACAAGCGGAGTGCCCATGACCATCGCCTCCGCGATGAGCAACTCATCGAAGTGCCCAATCACATGTGCCATGGCATCGTTGGCGATCGTGCGGCGTGCTAGAAATTGGCCAAGCAGTTCTCCCAATCGAATGACGTTTGAGCTGCCAGCCAGTTCAAGGATATCGACCGAGGCCTCGGACTTAGCCAGCGTGACCACACGCACGCGATTGTCGACCAGTTCGCGTACGGTGAAGGCGATGTTGGCGTTGGCCTCATCCTTGCCGGTGGCGACCACCATGGCGCATTGTTCGACCCGGACGTTGCTGTAAAAATCCGGATCGTCGAGTTCGCCGACCGCCACTGAGTAACCCTCGTCATGCAACCGCAGCGCCTCGTCCTTGTCACGGACCAGCAGTGCGTAGGCGATATTATACTGACCCAGTTTGTGGATCAGTGCGCGGGAGACTGGGTCGAAGTTGGTGAGGATGACGTGATCGCGCATATGTGTGTCGAGCCGCCTTGGGGTGCGGGCCTCGTTCTGCGCCTCCATCCACGGCTCGTATGCAAATCGAATGAACGCAAACGGTAGGATGACAAGCATCGACAACATGCCAAACAACATCACCGCCACGGAGAACAGTTTGCCCGGCCAATTGCTGAATGCTATATCGCCGTAACCGAGCGTGGACATGGTCACCATCGTCCAATAAAAGCCGTCGAACCACTCATACTTGTCTGCCCTGCCCTCGCCCTTCATGAAAAGGTGAAAGGCGAAGCTCGAGAGCAGAATAAACACCAGCACGATGCAGACGAGTTTCATCAACTGGTCGATGTTCCGGCGTCCGGACGAACCGTTGCCCCTCGCAGAAAGGAGCGTGGATGGCAGTATCTTCATCGAGCCAGGCGCGTGCCGGTTAACAGATGGGAGTAAAAAAGAAAATCGCGGCACCGCCTGCGCCGCAACACCGAGTGGATGGATGATGTGTTCGTTTTCATCAGCACGCCGGAATCGCTGGTGCGCTTAGCCACCGGATGAGCACCTAGTGTCCATCCCGACCCGGCAAGACGACTA
>WTHH01000095.1 GCA_011523195.1 Verrucomicrobiales bacterium | reverse complement strand
TTTACTCTGACCTGACCCTTAAAAACGGGGCCAAGATGGCCCTGCTCGTGATGGATGGCCTCGGCGATATCGCCACGGCCTCCACGGATTACAAAACCCCCCTCGAGACGGCCAACACGCCGAATCTCGACGCCTTGGCCAAGGAGTCGGCCATGGGACGACTGATCCCGGCCGCGCCCGGTATCACGCCCGGCAGTGGCCCCGGCCACCTTGGCCTGTTCGGTTACGACCCACTGGAATACGAGGTCGGGCGCGGTGTGATCGAGGCGCTTGGCCTTGGGCTGGAACTGCATCCGGGAGACGTCGCCGCGCGGGCCAATTTCTGCACGCTCGATGCGGATGGGCTCGTCACCGACCGGCGCGCGGGCCGCATTGAGACCGAGTTGTGCGAGCAGCGCTGCGCCAAGCTCTCAGAGCACATCAAGCAGATCGGCGATGCCGAGGTGGTGATCACGCCGGGCAAGGGGCATCGTTTCGTGGTGATCTTTCGTGGGGCCGACCTTGCCGGGCCGCTTAGCGACACCGACCCGCATCGCGAGGGTCTGCCAATCGCCGAGACCCAGCCGGACGATCCCAACTGCCCTAAGGCGCAAAAGGCGGCCAAGCTGATTGGCCAATTCTACGAGGCCGCCCTGCCGCTGCTCGCCGGAATGGAGCCAGCCAACGGATTTCTCATGCGCGGCATCGCGCATCAGCCGGACATCCCATTGTTCGCCGAGCGCTACTCGATGCGCCCGGCCTGTCTCGCCGTCTACCCGATGTACAAGGGCCTCGCCCAACTCGTCGGAATGACCAAGCACGAGGGACCGCAGACGATCGAGGAGCAGTTCGCGCGGTACAGCGAGTTGTACGACGAGTACGAGTTTTTCTTTGTCCACTACAAGTACACCGACATGTACGGCGAGGACGGAAACTTCGACGCCAAGACCAAGGCGATCGAGGACTTCGACAAAGCACTACCGATCCTTCTCGAGAAAAAACCGGACGTCATCGCCATCACCGGCGACCACTCCACCCCGTGTGCGCTCAAGGGCCACTCATGGCATCCGCAGCCGGTGCTGCTGCACTCGAACGCCAGGGGCTCGGACAAGCTGGATCGCTTCACCGAGACGAACTGCAACCGAGGCTCGCTTGGCATCATCGAGGCAAAGCACCTCATCCGCCTCATGCAGGCGAATGCATTGATGTTCGACAAGTTCGGCGCATGAAGGCCGTCATTCTCGCCGCCGGCAAAGGCACGCGCATGGGCGTCCTCACGGAGGAACTGCCCAAGCCGATGTTGCCGGTCGAGGGCAAACCGATCCTCGAACACATCATCACCGGCATCGCCGCGCAGGGCGTGCGCGAAGTCTGCCTCATCGTCGGCTGGAAGGCTGAGGTCATCCAGAAACATTTCGGTGACGGCTCAGCGCTTGGGCTGAACATTACCTACACCACACAGGAGGTGCAGGACGGCACCGGCAAGGCGCCGGAATTGGCCAGGGAGTTTGTCGGAAATGACGCCTTTCTGCTGACCTACGGCGACATCCTCGTGCGCCCGGACACGTACAAGCAAATGATCGCCCGATTCGGCGAAGGCGACTTCTCTGGGCTTATCACCGTTACGCCCGGCGAGGATGTCCGCAAGGGTGGCATCAATTTTTTCGACGACAACTTCTGTCTTCAAAAAATCGTCGAAAAACCCAGCGATGCGCAACTCGATCAACTCCGCGCCGAAGGCTGGATCAAGGACGGCGAACCGGTCTGGTACAACGCTGGCATCTACATTTTTCAGCCCATCGTGTTCGACCACACGGCGGGGCTGCAAAAATCCCCACGCGGCGAGTACGAGTTGACGGATGCAATCGAAACCATGATTGACGCGGGCGAACTGGTCGCCGGAGCAAAAATTGAAGGGCGCTGGGTAGACGTACGCGACCCCGACGTGCTCGAGTCACTGGGCTGAGCTCTGGACTTACTCCTTTCGCAACTCAAAACAGGCGAGTTCGCTGGGGCCACGAAGGTAGAGGCGGTCGCCGACGATGGCAGGATGGGACATAGAGTCAACCTTACCATCTCCAAAGGGGCGCAAACGACGAAGCGGCTTGAATTCATTCGCCGCCGCATCGAGCAACAGCAGGTCCCCGCTCTGCGTCCAGACGAGTACACGGCCGTTGCCGCCGATCACATTTGAGTGATCGAAAAACATATCATCCACTGCCACCCACAAGGTTTTCAAATTATCCTTCAAGTCGAGGCAATACATTTCACCGTAGGCGGTGGCGAACACGCGATCGCCGACGATGACCGGCGAGCAGGTGTCCGGCGCGAGGCTGGGGTTGACCTTTAGCGGCTTGTCATCGAGCAAACCGTTTTTCAAAAATCGGTGTAGCCGCGTGGCATTGTTC
>WTHH01000376.1 GCA_011523195.1 Verrucomicrobiales bacterium | reverse complement strand
GTTCAAACGGTCGTGGTCGTTGGGCAACGAGTTTTCAAAAATCGAACGCCCCGCATCCGAGCTCAGCCAGGTGGAGGCAACATTTGCCTCGAGCCGAACACGCCCATGCGGATCTTTCACCGCCTTGGCCAAAAGCTTGGCCTGATCCGGCACGCGATGACCATTGTATCGCAGCACTCGAACCGCTGCGGCACGGGCACGATAATCCTTGGCCGACAAAAGTCGCTTGAGCAGCGGTACATCGACGCGGTCGTGCCCCCACGTCACCCACAGTGCCTCAAGCAAATGATGCTCGTGGCGTTTGTCCTTCGCATCAAGTGAATCGACCCATCCCCTGACCATCGACAGGACGTGAATCGGGTCACGACCGCGAAGTTCCCTACGCGTGCGATACCGCGTGCGGTATTCGGGCAGTTTGAGATTCTCGAGCAACTCCGGGATGGAAGCCCCAAAAATCTTCGCCGGCTTGACCAGTGGCCGCGATGGATAAGTGAGCCGAAACACCCGGCCATGCGCGTGGTCGCGATTCACGTCACGGGCATTGTGCTGCATGTGACCGATCAGGGCGTTATGCCAATCGACCACGTACAACGAACCGTCCGGCGCGAATTCCATGTCGACCGGCCGGAAGTTTCGGTCGGTGCTGATCATCAAATCGTGCCGATAGATGGCCCGCATCACGGCACCATCCTCGACCATGCGATGTTGTTTCGCTCCTCGAAAACCGATTGTGTTGTTGATCAACACGTCGCCCTGCACCTCGTCGGGAAAATGGCGACTGGACACAAACTCCAAGCCGGACGTCGGCCGGACGCGATGCTGCTCCAGCAGATTCCACGGGTTGGGGGCAAAATCCCCGTACGGAACCTTGATCGATGCCGGCAACATCCAACGCAGGTTGGGGTCGGACGTGTCCGTGAAATAATCCTGCCCCCATTCATCGAACGCCGTGCCCCACGGGTTTGGAATCGACACCCGACAACTCCGCTCGAGATGACCACGCTGCGGCGTGAACCGGAAGAATCCTCCATTCGAGCTGCGTATTGGGCCGTAGGCAGTCTCTACATTGGAGTGAAGAAACGTCCCCTCACCCATGATGATCGCACCGGAAGGGTCGGCACAAAAAGCACTGATCGCATGATGCGTGTCATGGTCGTCAAAACCACTCAGGATAATCTCCCGGCCGTCGACCTTGTCGTCGAGGTCATCATCCCGCAGCAGCACGAGATCGCCCCCCTGCGACACGTACACCCCGTCGGGTGCGAACTCGAAACCAAGCGGCAGGTGCAGGTCATCCACAAACACCGTTTCCTTGTCAGCCTTGCCGTCGTTGTTGGTGTCCTCGAGGATGATCAACTTGTCGTTCGGTTTTGCATCGCCCGGTTTGAAGTGCGGATAAGTTGGCATCGTCGCCACCCAGAGACGCCCCCGATTGTCGAAAGCCAACTGCGACGGATTGGCCAGGTTCGGAAATTCCTGTTCCGACGCGAACAACTCGATCCGGTAACCCTCAGCCACCTTGATGCTGGCCACCACATCGTCGCCGTACTTGTATTCGAACTTGGGGTTAAGGCTGCCAATCTGCGGCACCTTGTGTGTGGCCGCGTCGGCCTTGGCCAGATCGTACTGCCTGCCATTGATCACTGCCCACACGGCCTCATCGCGATTGGCCACCATCTGCTCAATCTTCTTCAATTCGTGCGGATAGTTTTTCGGGCCGTGAGGATTGTGCCTGCGACCAAACACATGCACGCCGTTGGGGATCTTATAAAACTTTTGCCAGTACCAGTTTTTCTCCCGCACTGCCTTCAGAATTTGCCCGGCCTCACCGGCCGCGCGCGGCTTGCCGAACAACCCCTCCGCAAGCACCGGTGCAAGCCGCCGGTAAGCCGCCTCCGTCAACAGCGCCCCATCGCGGGTCAACAGCTCACTCGACTGCTCCATCCACCGCTGGGTGACCGAGAACAGGTTCAGAAACAGGACACCATGCCGCTTGGCCACGTCCTCCATCGCGGCGGTGTAAAGTGATAGGTTCGTGTTTTCCACCGTCCCATCCGGAGTGCCGTGAGTCGCTGATAGATTTTCGAACGCCACCGGCGACACCAGTGCCAATTGCGGCGCAGTCTTGCCATTGTATTTTTGGCTGCGAGTGTGATTGATGAAATCGGCCAACTCCGCCTTGAACCGATCCAATCCAGCGCCCCCCTCAAACGACTCGTTGAAACCGAAGAAGGCAACGATGACATCCGCCTTCAACCGGGTAAGCCACTGGTCCGGCTTCTCGTAAAAACCGCGGCCGGCATGACCTGAGCCCCAGCGATCCTTCTCTTGGCCAAGCGTGCGATACTTCTCCGCTCCAGGGAATGGCCACGGATCGTTCCTCGCGGAGTGAGGGCGAAACGCCGGCGTGTTGCCCTCGTCGCACATATTTCGGATGAATAGTCGACTCGAAGGATATCGAAGATGCATCTCCGTTTCAAAATGGCCGTACCGCCCCATCCGGGAGCCAAGCCCGTTCCCAAGCAAAACGAGATGCGTGCCGGCCTGAATCGACAAACGATCCGCAGCACACGGTTTGGGGGGAACAAAAAAGAACAGCGCCAGACAAACGCACAGACTGCTCAAAAATAGCCTCATGATGTCGGCGCATCATCTCGCTCAGGCAACCACGCCGCAAGGAAAACCAAGAGCTTGGCCAAGCGCTTAATTCTTGTCCAAAAATGCCGGGAGCTGGCCGTTCAGAAAATACTCTCAACCGGCTTGACAACTTTCTCGACTGAAAAGCGGGTCGTCGGTGTCGAACGATTCGGTCGCTGTGTGGGCAAAAGTCAGGCGTGACCTTTCTCCCGACTCCGCCAGCTCCCATGAGACTTTTGAGTCGCCGGGCACGCCGCCGTATCTCCAGCTATAAACAATCCTCCGGCCGGCATCCAAATCGAGAACCTCCCATTAATGGAGGAAGTTTCGCCCTTCACACTCCACGTTGAACTCCACACTGAATCCAACCTCGGCCTTAAAATCCGGGAGCATTGGGAAATACCACTGTCGCATTCGCTCCAGGTCGGTGATGGCCTGCCATGCGGCATCCATCGACACCGGAAGATCGACTTCAATTTCGATGGATTCGCCATTTTTCATGTCGCTTCAGTGAAACGGTTTCCAATTCTGGATGGCGGCCTGTGCTTCCTCAAACTCTTTTTTAAGTCGTGCAACAAGCTCCGGATGTTTCGCGGCAATATTTGACTGCTCACCCACATCGCTCGACAGGTCAAACAACAGTCCAACTTCGTGAAACACGGAAGGCTCACGAGCGCCGGTGTCGGGATTGCGTGTACGCGAGCGCGTGTAGCGATGCAGTTTGTAGCTCCCGCTCCGGTAGGCCGTTGGCTGATGAAAGTAGTGAACATGGCGGGTACGCCTGCCCGTTTTCCCCGCAAGCCAGTGATCCGAAAAATCGATCGAGTCGATCGCCTGCCCCTTCGCCACGGTCGCGCCAGTCAGCCGGGCGAATGTGGCATACATGTCGTAGTTCACCATCAACTGACCGGACACAGCCGGAGCGATCTTTCCCGGCCACGAGACGATGCAGGGTACGCGGTCGCCGCCCTCCCAGGTCGTCGATTTTTCACCGCGCAATGGGCCACTCACACCCCCGAATTCTTTGAACATGGTCCACGGGCCATTGTCGCTGGTAAACACCAAGATCGTTTTCTTCGTGAGCTTTTCCGCCTCAAGCGTTTTTAAGATCTGCCCCACTGACCAGTCGATCTCCTCAATCACATCTCCGTACACGCCGTTCGCACTTTTGCCGTCGAATCTGGGCGATGCAAAAATCGGCACGTGCGGCATGTTGTGCGCGAGATAGATGAAAAATGGTTTTCCCCGGCTCTCCCGTATCAACCGCACCGCCTCCTCGGTGTAGCGGCGGGTGAAAAGCGACTGCGGCACGATCGCCCCCTTGTTTTCACGATTCACGATCAGCGGTGTTTTCCACGCAGACTCGGGAGCATCGCGAAATGAGGCAAAGTTCGGGCGTGGCCCGTCCCAGTCATTACTGCCGGGTGTGCCGTACCAGTAGTCGAAGCCCTGATCCAGCGGGTGCAATCCCTTGCCCATCCCGAGATGCCATTTCCCCAGCAGAGCGGTTGTGAATCCTTTGGCCTTGAGCATTTCCGGAAGCGTGATGGCATCAGCCAGGCGCCCCATGTTTCCCCGGGCATTCTTCCACGGCCGACTCGCATGGCAGCCGGTCATCAACGCACGCCGACTCGGGGCACACCACGGCGCGGCATGAAAATCGGTCATCCGCAGTCCACCCGCCGCCAACGCATCGATGTGCGGTGTCCTGTTCAAATCGCTGCCAAAGCAGCCAAGATCCCCGTAACCGAGGTCGTCGGCCATTATGTAAATGATATTGGGCGGCTGCTCCGCCCTGGCTGGCGCTTGGCCAAGCGACATCAAAAACAAACAAACAGTAAAAACGCTCAATCTCATTTTGGTTTGTAGTAGATTCCCTTCTTCGACCAAGGCCGCTCTCTCGGTTGGCGCGACTTGGCCAGGCGCTCCGTGGCGTCCCCCTCGTCCCCCTGCTGCTTCATCCACTTGGCCAAGCGACGAGAAAACTCTGTGCTGCGCTTGGCCAAGCGGGAGTCATCCGCAAGGTTTCTGAGGCACCATGGGTCGGCCCTCAGGTCGAACAACTCCACGGCCGGACGCTTGGCATAACGCGCCACACGAGATCGCGCGAAGTCGCTGTCCATCGTTTTCCACGAGGCATAAATCGGATCACGATAAGTCACCATGTTTTGGAATCTGGCGCCGGGATGGAGATTGCGAATGTACAGCCAATCGCCATCGGTTACGGCCCGGATCCCATAAGCCTCGGAACCGTGATAGATCCCATGGGTGGTGTTGACCGAATAAACAAAACTGTGGTGCACCTGTTTTTTACCAAGCAAAACCGGGAGGAACGATCGGCCATCGAACGATGAGGCACCCGGGCTTCCCCCGGCCAACTCAAGAAAAGTCGGCACCACGTCAACGTAACTTATCAGCGCAGTCGATTCCGACCCGGGTTTAATTCTCCCGGGCCAACGCACCACGGCCGCCGCATGGATGCCCATGTCGTAACAGGTCCATTTGCCAAACGGCAGTTGAGAGCCCTGCTCGCTCAGCCAGAGTATCACCGTGTTTTCCGCCTGCTTCATTTCCCGCAAAATGTCCACCACTTCACCCACCTGTTGATCCATGTAACTGATCTCGGCGTAGTACTTGGACAGGCCCTCGCGCAACCTCTTCGTGTCCACCAAGTAGGGTGGCACGGTTAGCTTTTCGGGCGGATAGACGCTTGCATCGCCGCGGTTCCACGGTGTGTGCGGCTGATTCGAGGCAACCACCAGACACCAAGGCTGGCCATCATCCCTTGCCATGAATGCCTTCGCGCGGTCCAACGGCAGGTCGGCTCCGGCCGGCGTGCGGCCACCGTCGCCGTGGCTGCCTCCCAGTTGCTCGAACGGAAAAGCGGAAGCCGGTGCCTCGTGCCGTTTACCGACCAGCCCCACACGATAGCCCAGCGGGCGAAGGTGGTGCGGCAGCGACTTGACACCCTCGTGCACCCGGCTGTGGTTTGGATGAGCCCCGTTTCTGACCGGATAAAGACCGGTAAACAAACTCTGCCGCAGCGGTGAGCAGGTTGGTGCGGAGTTGTAGCAACGGGTCAGCCGCAGACCCTGCTTGGCCAAGCGATCAATATTCGGCGTTCGCACATCCGGGTTTCCGAAACAACCCACGTCGGTGTAGGTCATGTCGTCCGCCAAAAACAGGAGCAGGTTCGGCCGCTCATCCGCCTGGCCAAGCGCCACGCTAATCCACAATGTGAACGCAGCAATGACGCGTTGCCAGGTGCCTCTCATTTTATGGGACGCAACTTCAGCCGGGCGGCGTGGATCGCCTTGGCCTCGGCCTTCTGATCAAACCTGGGATTCGGGGCCTTGGGAACGATCGCCCCGGTTTCCTTCCGCCACGACTGGAGCATGCCATGCAATTTTTTGACCAGTTGCGGTCGCTCTTTCGCCAAGTCGTTTTGTTCGCCGATGTCATCGCGCAGGTTGTAAAGCATCAGCACGCCGTCCTCGAAGTACTCGTGAAGTTTCCAGTCGCCCAGGCGAATAACGCTGCACGGTCGCGTGCGGAATAATGGGTCGCGTTGCTCCTCGTAAACGTCGTAACTCTGGAGATACGCCGGGAAATGCCAGTAGAGCGGACGTCGGACAAGCGACTCTTTACGGCCACGAAACAGGGACACCAGACTGACACCGTCGAGCGGTTGCCCTGGCCGATCGCCCCCGGCCAACTCAAGAAAGGTCGGATACAGATCCACTCCAATGATCGGCTCTGCACTCTTTTTACCGCCTTGAATTTTCCCGGGCCAGTTCACAAAAAACGGCACACGAATGCCGCCCTCGAAATAGTTGCCCTTGTAGCCGTGCAGCGGAGCCATGTCCGTTGCCGGGCCATATCCGCCGTTGTCGGAGAAAAAGAAGATAATCGTGTTGTCGCGTTGGCCGGTTTCCTCGAGCTTGTCCACCAGACGTCCCACCCCTTCGTCGACCGACTCGATCATCGCCGCCATGACGGCGTGCTGATGGAGCCGGCCCGGCTTCTTTGCCTCATATTTTTTGATGATGTCGCGCTTGGCCTGCAGCGGCACATGCACGGCATAATGCGACAGATAGGCGCACCACGGTTTACCTTTCGAGCTGCTGATGAACTCGAGTGTTTTTTCCGTAAGCACATCAGCAAGATACTCCCCGTTGCGCCCCATGTGTCCCCGCATGCCGGGGATTTTGTTGTGCTCCACGGCAACGTCGAATCCCTGCTCGATCGGGGGCGCGCCAAGGTGCCACTTGCCAAACATCCCTGTGCGGTAACCGGCCTTTTGCAACGCCTCCGCCCACGTGACGATATCCAGTCGGAGTTTGTTCGTCCCGGTCACGTGCTCTAGTCGGCGATGCCGGGCATCGCCCCTTGGGCGGGTGCCGACGTTGTAAATCTGATGGCGCGGCGTGTATTGGCCGGAGAGCAGACAGGCACGCGCCGGGGCGCAGTTGGCCGAGGTGGAATAGGCATCGGTAAAAATCATCCCCTGCTTGGCCAAGCGGTCGATATTCGGAGTCTCATAAAAGTCCGAGCCCATGTAGCCGGTGTCTTTCCAGCCGAAATCGTCCAGATATACGAAGAGGATGTTCGGCCGTTGTTCTGCCTGCGCCGACAGGCCAAGCGCAAAAAAGGAACACCAAAGCAGGCGCTTAATCATGGCTGATCTTTCTTCGGTGTCGGCATTTTTGCGCCCACCTCTTTTCTCCAGGCACGCAGCTTGGCCAAGAGCTTGGCCGTTTGCTCCGGCTCAGCGGCCGCGAGATTTCTCTGTTCGCCCAAGTCATCCTTCAGGTTGAACAGTTGCACGGTTCCGTTTTCAAAATACTCGAGCAGCTTGTAGTCTCCATCGCGGATCGCCCCAGCGGGACTTTGCATTCCATGATTGCTGTAATGCGGGAAGTGCCAATAGATCGCCCCCCTCTCAAATGACTCGCCGCGCAGCGCAGGTGCAAAACTCTTCCCATCCCGATGCTGTCCAGGCGCCCGAGGCAGGCCCACCATTTCCAGAATGCTCGGGTAAAAATCCGTGCTGATGACCGGCTCATCACAAACCGCGCCGGCCCGACCCTTGCCCGGCCACTTCACGATCGTGGGCACTCGCACCCCTCCATCATACAACCAGCCCTTGGCTCCCCGCAGTGGCAGATTGGAGGTCGCGTAGGCCCAGTCGAGCTGATTGTCCCGGACAACTCGTTTTGGGTTCCCGAAGTTACCGGCTGACATCCCTCCGTTGTCAGAGGCGAAAATGACAATCGTGTTTTCAGCCTGACCAAGCTCCTCGAGTTTTTTCATCACTCGCCCCAGGCTCTGATCCACCGCCTCCACCATGGCGGCGAACTCAATGTTATCCTGCCGCTGCTTGATCTTGATCGTGCGCTGCGGCAACACCTTGTGCCCCTGATGCGATGGCTTGCCCAGTAGCTCCGTGAGTTGTTTTCGCGACAACGGATTTTTATCATCCGGATTGCCTTCGAGGATAAACTCCGGCCCAACGATCGGAGGCAACTTGGCACGTTTGGCCCGGTACTTTTCGACCAGGTCTTTGCGCCCCTGAATCGGGTCATGGACCGAGAAGTGGGACAGATAGAGGAAGAACGGATTCTCCCCAGCCTGCTCAATAAAATCGAGCGCCATGAAGTTCAACCGATCCGTCAGGTACTCGTCCTCCTTTCCCTCGATCTTCAGGCCTTCCATCTTGTACGGCGGATGATAGCCACCCCTTGGGCAACATCCGTTCCATTTTGGAACCTGCACATCGAAACCCTGATTCAATGGCCCCGCCTGATCGTTACCAAGGTGCCACTTGCCGAAAATGCCAGTGCGATAACCGTTCGCCTTGAGGGCTTCGGCCAGCGTCACCTCCTCCAATGGCAGTGCCTGCAGTTTTTCGGCGCTTAGATGGCTTTGAAAATCGAAGTCACGGCGACCGGAAAGCCAATCTGTGAGATCCAACCTGCCCGGGTACTTGCCGGTCATGATGCTCGCCCGTGTGGGGGAACAGACATGGCAGGTCGCATAGGCGTTGGTGAATTTCACCCCCTGCTTGGCCAAGCGATCGATGTTGGGCGTGTCGTAAAAAGGACTCCCGAAGCAGCCGACATCCCGCCAACCCATGTCATCCACCAGAAAAAATACCACGTTGGGCCGCTTGGCCGCGTTGGCCGACAAAAGGCCAAGCGCACAGCACAACACCATCAGGAAAAGTCGTTTCACGGTGACGGGAGTCTGCCCAAACCCCAGCCAAGTGGCAACGCTTGGCTCAATTGCCGTCCAGTTTTGAACTGATTTTTTTTGGGACCAGCAACCGGAAACTTTCTTCGATCCAGCGCTTCAAAACCGCCTTCGGCAGCGATTTGTGTTTCGAGAACTCCAGTTCCACCCAGCCACTTGGGCCGACGGAAATCGTCCCCGCTTGGCCTGCAGACAAGTCGTTGGCCTCGGCCAATGAGTCTTTCAACTTCATCTTCACGTCGTAGCTTTCGCCATCGCTGCCCAAGGAGAGAAAATTCTTTTTGCCCGCCTTGAAGGCGACCTTATCCCACACAGCGCCCACCTCAACCTCTGGCATCGAGGTTGCCGTTTCACGGATGAATTTCTCCGGCTTGCTTTCCGCCATG
>WTHH01000022.1 GCA_011523195.1 Verrucomicrobiales bacterium | reverse complement strand
TCGAACAGGTAGGGACGGCTGTCCCCAACCGTCCTTGGATGAATGAACCCTGCGCTTGGGCAAGCGCTTGGACAAGCGAATGCGAGAGTCCGATTCGCCGCGCTGCAAACCATTCGGCAGGCCAAGCTCGGGCAGTTCGCCCCGGACATCGTCCGCTTGGCCGCAACCGAGACTGATCGTATCACGTTTTACGCCGCATGGGGTGCGATGCGGGAGTTGCTGCCGGCAGACGAGAATCGCACTTTGCTTGGTGACGAACGCGCAGGTGTGCGCCGCGCCTCCCTGCTCGCCTTGCTCGAGTCGCAGCTCGTCACCCCGGCCGAGGCCAGGCGACTGGTCAACGACCCCGACGCCGGTGTGGCCACCGTGGCAGCCCTATACCTCAGCAAGGTCGAACGCGACCTCGCCAACCTGCTGCAGGTCAGCCCAAGCGGCGGTGAGTTTGTTGGCAGCCAGACCATCTCAATCCAAGCGAACATCAACGACACCCGGGTTCGCTACACACTCGACGGCAGCGAACCCAACGGCCGTTCGCCGGTTTATCGTGAGCCGTTCACCATCGATCGATCCGTTCGGCTGCGAGCCGCCATGTTTCGGGATGAGGAACAAGTTGGCCCGATTGTGAAGTTGAACTTTCAAAAAATCGATCTACCGAGTGAATCAAACAGCGTCGTCGTTCTGGACACGAACGCCACCCAGCGCTCGGTGAGGGTGGCCGGCGGACTGCACGAAGGCGCCCGCGTTTACCTCGACCGAAATTTTCGATTCACAAGCATCCCTGAAACGCTCAAGGGAGCGTCCTACCTGGTCTCCCGCAACGATGATGCCGGCTCACGAGGGAATGGTCTCGTTACCCTGACCGCCGATTGCCTCGTCGATGTGTACATCGCCCACGATCAACGTGTCGCACCCGCGGCCAAGCCGGCTTGGCTTAGTCGCTTTGCCCCAACCGAACTACATCTCCGCACCAGTGATGCGCGGATGGCCTTGTTCCACCGGAGGTTCAATACCGGCGAAACCATCGTGCTCGGAGGCAACACCACCGACGGCACGGATAGCGGCAAGTCAAACTATGTCACGGTTTTCAGCCAGGCACTGCTTGATCCCCAGCCGAAACCGGTCACACAAAATGAGGTTCTCGCTGCGATGGAGCAGGCAAATACCGGTCGTGGACGCCGGATTTTCTTCGATCAAAAAGGGCCGCAATGTGCCACCTGCCACGAGGTCGACGGGGCCGGGAAAAACTTTGGCCCGGAACTCAGCGGGATTGGCTCGCGCGACAACGCCGCCACGATTCTGCAGTCCATCCTACAGCCCAACGCACGGCTGGTTGAGGGCTACCGCACACATATCGTCGAAACGAAGGACGGCAAAACCTACGCTGGAATGGCTCTAGAGGAGAGTGGCCTGACGTTCAAACTGGGCCTCGCCGCCGGCCAAAGTATCACGTTAGACAAGAAGCAGATCGCCAACCGCACCAGTGCTGACACCTCCCCCATGCCGCCAAACTTCGGGGTGCTGATGAACGCCCAGCAACTGGCTGATCTCACTGCGTTTCTCGTGAGCTGCAAGGACAAGGCCAAAAAAACAGCAACGCCTCCAAAACTCGAAACCGAGGTTCAATTCGAGCAGAGCGAGGGACAAGTCGCCATCCTCATCAACGGCCAAAATGTCGGCACCTATGTTCACAGCGATCCGGTCACGATGCGGCCGTTTTTCAAAAATATCCGCACACTCAGCGGGATTCAGGTCACGCGAAATCATCCGCCAATCGAGGGTGTGGACGATGGCGATCATGCCTCGATGCATCCCGGCATCTGGATGGCGTTTGGCGATATTTCAGGCTCGGACTTTTGGCGCAACCGCGCGCGGGTCGTTCACGAGCGGTTCATCACCCGGCCAAGCGGGGGCAAGTCGTTCGGTTCATTCTCCGTGTCAAACCGGTTTGAGACCAACGACGGCAAACTGATTTGCCGGCAGGTCGTCACCCACACAATCCGCTTGGCCAAGGGCGGCTGGCGGCTGACGTACGACTGCGAGTTCACCGGCCCGGACGATTTTTATTTTGGCGACCAGGAGGAGATGGGGCTGGGCGTGCGCCTCGCCACGCCGTTGATCGAGAAAAAAGGTGGCCAAATCCGCAACAGCGCCGGGCAGGTCAGCGCGAAGTCAACGTGGGGACAACCGGCGATTTGGTGCGATTACTCCGGTGAAATCGCGGGCAAATGGGCTGGTATCACCATCATGGCCAACGGCAAGACCCCGCGCGTGCCGTGGTGGCATAACCGAAACTACGGCCTTATGGTGGCCAATCAATTCGGCAGAAAAGCCATGAAGCAGGGGGAGAAAAGCCAATACAAAGTGAAGGCCGACAGTACCCTGCAACTCTCCT
>WTHH01000222.1 GCA_011523195.1 Verrucomicrobiales bacterium | reverse complement strand
GGCATACAAGGTAAGAAAATGATGATTAGAAGTCTTAATCGCCTTTATGTTTTTGACTGGAAAAACCAGCAATAAACCAAATCTAAAAACAGTTGTCTTCGTTAATTAATATCCTATGTAATTGAAACGAAGACCTGAGTGAGGTTGACAGCTTACTCTGTAGATCTTGTACATCTTGGTAAATAGAAACGTTTTCGGCGTTAGGTTCGGTAGTTTCGCGTTTATTTAACCTTACAAATCGATTGGTAATTTCCTCTATTCCAACCCTGTCTCCTTGATTGTTTCGAAGACTCCATAAAGCCTGAAGAGCTGCGCCGTAGGCAGCACCCTCACCCACCTTTAGTGTCACAACTTGTGCATTGAACACATCTGCCATTATCTGCCGCCAGAGCTTAGACTGCGAGCCTCCACCGGTCGCGCGAATTTGTGTCGGCTTTATACCCAGTTTCTTGAGCCGACGCAGACCATAATTCATTCCCATAGTTACGCCTTCCATAGTGGCTCTGGCAAAATGTTTTTCGGTAAATGTTTTAGCACGGACACCGAAATAAACACCTGTACCATCCGGCACATTGGGCGTTCGCTCTCCCTCAAGGTATGGCAACAACATCAGACCATCCGATCCTACTGGAGCCTTGCGCGCAGCAGACTCATACTGAGAATGAGTCCACTTGAAATCCCTACGGATCAACTCAGTGGCGACTGTAACGTTCATCGTACAGAGCAGCGGTAGCCAACGGTTAGTTGAATCACAAAACGCAGCAATTTCACCTTTCGGATCCACAACTGGTTTTCCAGCACAAGCGTAGATAGTGCCGCTTGTGCCGAAGCTCGCGGTTACAACTCCCGGACTCGTGTTGCCGGTGCCGATCGCGCCCATCATGTTGTCGCCGCCACCGGCACTGACCACGACGCCGGTGCTCAGCCCCAGCCGCTTGGCCGTGGAAGCCTGCAGTGTACCGGCTGATTGATCGCTCGAGATCAGCTTGGGCAGCTTAGCCTCCAGACCGGCGTCGATCGCCTTGAGCGTCTTCTTCGACCACTTGCGCGTGCGGACGTTGAGCAGCGCCGTGCCGCTGGCGTCGCCGTACTCCATCACGGCGTTGCCGGTGAGCCAATAGTTCAGGTAATCATGCGGCAAAAGCACCGTGGCCAGCCGCTTGAAATTTTTCGGCTCATGTTTCTTCAACCAAAGGATTTTCCCGGCGGTGAACCCGGGCAGCACCGCGTTGCCCAACTCCTTGACCGCGCCCTTGAGGCCGCCGAGCTTGGCCATGATCGCGTCGCACTCGTCGGCCGTGGAGGTGTCGCACCAAAGCTTAGCCGGGCGAATGACCTGCCCCTTTTTGTCGAGCGGCACGAAGCCGTGCTGCTGGCCGCTTACCCCGATCGCGCGTACCTCAGCCGCCGTGGCCTTGGCCTGCCTGAGCGCGGCGCGGATGCTTGACTCGGTGGCATCGATCCAGTCGGCCGGATGCTGCTCCTTGGCACCGGCAGGCAGGCCGTCGATGAGGCCGTACGCCTTGGCGCCTTCGCCAAGTACCCTGCCGTTTTTCGCATCTACCACCAACGCCTTGGTCGACTGCGTCCCACTATCAATACCGATAACCAGTTCTCTCATATGTTGCGTGTCGTAACGGCGGGGGGGAATATCACAGCGCCGGCGTGAAACCAATACTGTAGGTGTTTGGTGGCCGGGTGGCCGCCCCCTCATCCGGCCTGTGGCCACCTTCTCCCCCGAGGGGGAGAAGGAAAATGGTTCGCGCACCTTGGCGTCCATTCGCGGTTCGAAAAGGCCCGCGCTTGGCCAAGCGCCGGCGAAAAATTACACGTCGATGAAGTCGTCGTTTTTTTTCGGCTGCTCGTCGCCGGGGCTAGGGCTCGCTCCGCCGGGCGGGTGCATTTTGAAGTTGCCGATCTGCGAGGCGAACCTCGCCTTCACACGCTCGCGCAGGATCGCGCGAATACCGGGCACCATCAGCGCAAAACCAACCAAGTCGGTCAGCAGGCCCGGAGTCAGCAGCACGATACCGCCAATCAACACCAACAGTCCGTCGACCAACTCCGCCGTCGGCACCCGGCCGGCTGCCATCTCGGACTGGATTTTCGCGAGAATGGACAAACCCTGACTTTTAGCGAGGTACCAGCCCCACGCACCGGTCAACACCACCAGCAGGATGGTCGCCGGCAGTTGAATTCGGGAAGCCACCGCCACAAGCAGGAACAACTCCACCAGCGGAATCAGGATAAAAAGAATGAGCAACCTCGGGATCATGACCAGGCCAAGTCCAAAAACCAGACTCTACACGACTGGCTGAAAAAGTTCACCATCATCCGGTCACGCTTGGCCAAGTGCAGTTTGTCGAGATCGGCGCGACGATGGTGGGCAGCGTGCG
>WTHH01000437.1 GCA_011523195.1 Verrucomicrobiales bacterium | reverse complement strand
CAGTCAAGCCAATCGACGAGCTGACCGTTGCTGGATCGGAAAAATACGTGAGCCGAGGCGGGCACAAATTGGAGGATGCAAAAAAAGATTTCAGGCGTTTCAATCACGAATTCCTAGATGGCGCCTTTCGTTTTTCATTGAACAACTTCAATAATCTTGATGGTGTTCGTGAGCTTAAATTAGTGAATAAATTGATGCAAACACGACTGGAGGAGTTGGCGAACAAGTTGGATCCGAATGTTTCAGGTTCGCTGAGTCACCGTATCCGGCTTCGGCAGGCTTCCTCCACGAGCATGACCAAATCGGAAGTGAAGGAATTTTATGATGATTTTTACGAGTTGTGGGAGCCGTTTCTAGACGATCGAGAGTGGTTTGCTCCGGAAGAGCTTTCCTCGTATTACCGCTTGGCCAACCCGACCAAGGACGCACCGAGAGTGGTGCTCAAGCTTAAGCGGGATGAGATTTCCTTGGCCAACCCGAGGCTTACCATGATGAGTCGTTCAACTTCCGCAAACGATTAGCTTGTCGTTTGCGCTTGGTTTCGGTAAGGCCTAGCGCTTGATTTGTGGGTGAACAAGCATTCAAACTTCAATCTTCATTTGAGCCGGCAGGGGATCAGCCGGAGGCTATTCGTAAATTGACCGAGGGGCTTCGGGCTGGGGCGGAACACCAGACGTTGCTTGGTGTGACCGGTTCGGGGAAAACGTTCACGGTGGCCAATGTGATCCAAAACTTGGCCAAGCCGACGCTCATCATTTCCCATAACAAAACGTTGGCAGCCCAATTGTATGCTGAGTTCAAGGGGTTCTTCCCGGAAAACGCGGTGGAATATTTCGTCAGCTATTTCGACTACTACCAGCCTGAGGCGTACATACCGCAGACGGACACGTTTATAGAGAAGGATTCGAGCATCAACGACGAGATTGAGCGGTTGCGGTTGTCAGCCATGAGTTCGCTACTGTCCCGTCGGGACGTAATCGTGGTTGCCAGCGTTTCCTGTATCTATGGTGTCGGGGAAAAACGGGATTTTGAGGACATGGTCATTCGTCTTGGCATCGGGGAAGAGTTTGGCCGAGAGCGACTGCTTTCCCGATTGGTGGAAATCCAATACGAGCGGAATGACATCCAGTTTGAGCGTGGGCATTTCCGGGTGCGCGGAGACACAGTGGAAGTGCGTCCGGCTGAGCTGGAGGAGGGCATACGTGTAGAATTCTTTGGGGATGAAATCGATCGGATCACCCGTTTTGATCCGTTAACGGGGAACATGCTCGAGTCTCTGCCCGGTGTGATTATTTTCCCTGGCAAGCAGTTCGTCACGCCAATGGAGAACATCAAGCGCGCCTCAAAGACAATTCGCGATGAGTTGGGTGAGCGGATTGCAGAACTGGAAAAACAAAAGAAGCTGCTCGAGGCCCAGCGCATCCGAATGCGAACGGAGTACGATTTGGAAATGATGATGGAGATGGGGTTTTGTTCCGGCATCGAGAATTATTCCCGTCACTTGAACGGCCGTCCTCCGGGATCGAGGCCGAGCACATTGCTTGATTTTTTTCCGAAAGACTTCCTGTTGGTGATCGATGAGTCCCACGCCACCGTGCCACAGGTCGAAGGCATGTTCGCCGGCGATCGCTCCCGGAAAACGGTACTGGTGGAGCATGGATTTCGACTGCCAAGTGCCCTCGATAATCGCCCGTTGAATTTTAAGGAATTTCAGGCGCTGCAAAACCAGACGCTTTACATAAGTGCTACTCCGGCCAAGCGCGAGATCGAATGGGCCAGAGGCAGAGTGGTCGAACAGATTGTTCGGCCAACAGGCTTGGTTGATCCGGAGATCACCATCAAGCCGCTCAAGGGGCAAATAGATGATTTGATCGAGGAGGCGCGGAAGCGTGTGGACTTGGGCGAGCGCGTGCTGGTGACCACGTTGACCAAGCGCACTGCTGAGGAGTTGACCGATTATCTCGCGGACATTGGTGTGAATGTGCGTTACCTGCATAGTGACATTGGCGCCATCGAACGGGTCGAGATATTGAGGGAACTTCGCCAAGGCGAATTCGATGTGCTCGTCGGGATCAATCTGCTTCGCGAGGGATTGGATATTCCCGAGGTTTCGCTGGTGGCGATCTTGGATGCGGACAAGGAAGGTTTTTTGCGGTCCACAACCAGTCTGGTTCAGACGGCTGGCCGTGCGGCTCGGCACTTGAACGGACGGGTAATTCTGTACGCGGATGACAAGACCCGAAGCATCCGGGAGTTTTTGCGCATCTCAGATTACCGCCGGAAACGCCATCTGGAGCACATCGAAAAACACGGTATTACGCCCAAAAGCGTCAGTCGCCCCATCGAACAGCGTCTGGGTGACAAATACGGCAGCAGCGAAAAAACGGCGGCGAATCTTCGGGAA
>WTHH01000297.1:7291-9358 GCA_011523195.1 Verrucomicrobiales bacterium | reverse complement strand
GTCTTCCCCGGCGGCGTTGAGGTACGGCAGACAAACCCAGATGAAATCCTGCCCTCCGGAGATGCCGTAGCCCATGTTGCTGCCCTCCGGCCGACCGGTACTGATGTCGCCTTGTGCCCCGCGGTAATTGTTGCCGGCGTACTCGACGATGACCGGATAGCGTTTTCCCGCCTGCCAATCGATCGGCAAATAGGTGACATGATAGACCTTGGTTTTCTCGTAGCCGGGCAGTGTCTCCCGGACCCGCCTGCCAGAGGCCGCCTTGCCGGACTCCAGCTTGGGCACGGTCAGGTCCGGCTTCACCGTGTGGATATAGGGCGCGTCCGGCTTGGCCAAGGGCAGTACCACGGCCAGACTGAGCAAGTGTAACACGGTTTTGCAGGATACAAGGGTCATCAGCGGAGTCGCACTTGGCCAAGCGTGCCCGCCTGCCGTGCCTGAGAAAAGCCGGTTTTTTGCCGAAAAATAGCGGTTGCAATCGAATTTCGTTGTGATAGGTTCCCTCGCCCGCTTTCCGGCGGAGGACTCCAGAAACTTTATTTTAAGAGACATGTCACAGCATCCCAGTCTGAAAACCGGCGGCGGCACCACGACCAAGCGCACCGTTCTCAAGCGATTCGAGCGAGTCGAGCTGCTCCGCAAACGTGGTGAGTTCAAGGAAGGCAGCCGCATCACCGGCCTGAAGAAGACCAAGCCGGAGGAATAGTCCGCCGGTTCTTGTGTCCTCCCGGTCCTGACGCCACCGCCCATCCCTTCAAGCGGTGACGGTTCGCCTGCAAAAATTCCTTTCAGAGGCCGGGGTGGCTTCGCGCCGCGAGGGCGAGAAGCTGATTCTTTCCGGGAAAATTGCCGTCGACGGCCAGGTGGTTCGGCTACTTGGCACCAAGGTCGATCCCGCCAAAAACGAAGTCTCTCTAAATGGCAAGCCGGTTCAGGCCAAGGCCAAGCGCTTCGTTGCCCTCAACAAACCTCCCAAAATCATCTGCACCCGCCGGGACACCCACGACCGGGCGACCGTGTTCGATCTGCTCCCGTCCGACTGGGGCCATTTGTACACCATCGGCCGGCTGGACGCCGACAGCGAAGGGCTGATCCTGCTGACCAACGACGGGGATTTTTGCCAAAAAGTGGCCCATCCCCGGCACGGCATGCTCAAGACCTACCGTGTTAGCTTGGCCAAGCGGGTTAACACCGAGGCATTGAAAACCCTGACCAACGGCCTGCGCGACGACGGCGAATGGCTGCAGGCCAAGAGTGCCAAGTTATTGGCCGCCAACAACACACGCAGCGAGGTAGAGCTGGTTTTGGCCGAGGGGAAAAACCGGGAGATCCGCAGGATGTTCAAAGCGCTTGGCCAACGGGTGTTGCGGTTGCAGCGCATCGCGGTCGGGCCAGTGAAACTGGGCGAGCTGCCGCGCGGCAAATGGCGCGTCCTGAGTCAGGCCGAGATCGCCTCATGCCTGCGATTCTGCGGTAAAGCACAGGAAAGCCATCGCCGGAATTGACACGGGTTCGGGGACGTTCCACACTCGGCGTCCAATGAAATCACTTGGCCGTCTCATCCTACCCGCACTCGCATGGCTGGTCGCGCTTTCAGCCGTGTCAGCGAAGAGCGTCGTCACCGATATCACCCCTCCGAAATCCGGCAAGGTGACCGCTGATCGAGTCAACGTTCGTGCCCGGGCCAGCCTGATCGGCGAGCGAGTCACGCAACTCCGGAAGGAAGATACGGTGACCGTGCTGGCCACAGTGAAGATTGATCCACCGAAGGAAGGCGAGCCGGCCGAGTGGCTCAAGATCGCCATGCCAGCCGGTGGCCAAACCTGGGTGCACATGGCCTTTGTCAAGGAAAGCAAGGTGACCGCCAACAAGCTCAACGTCCGTGCCGGGGGAAGCGAACGGTTCAGCATCGTAGCCCACTTGGCCAAGGACGATGAGGTGAAGGAAAAACGGACCTCCGGCGACTGGATCGAGATCGAGCACCCGGAAGGCGCCCACGCATTTGTTGCAGCCAGTTTTGTTGAAATCGGCGGGGTGGCCGAGACCGTTGAGGAGGAGAAAACCGAG
>WTHH01000297.1:0-7191 GCA_011523195.1 Verrucomicrobiales bacterium | reverse complement strand
TCGACGGAAAAGGTGGAAGAAACGAACGAAGAAACCACTGAGGTGACCGAGACCACCGAGGAAAAACCAGCCAACACGGAATCAACCGAAGAAACCGCCACCACAGAGGTCTCAACCGAAAAGACTGAAACGGCTGAAACCACTAAGACCACGGAGGCGCCCACGACCAACGACATGCCGGATGTTCCGGAGCCCGAGGTGGTCGTCGTGGAGGAGGGTGCGGACACAAACAAACCACCGGCCGGCAATCCGGAGGACGCCGAGGAAATCAAGCCGGATCCCGCACCCGTCACCACGAAAAAGGAACTGCCAGTCCCACCACCGCGCATCGTCACACGCGAAGGCAAAATCAAGCGCCGGTTCTTCCGAAGCCCCCGCGCCCCGAGCCGCTACGAATTGGTGGACGAAAAAGGCCGCACTCTGAATTACCTGTTCTCGTCAGACGAAACCCCGCTGAAAGTGGCGGATGACGAAGAGGAGCCGATCACGTTTGAACGGCTGATGAACATGCTGCGAAATCGCAAGGTGATCCTGACCGGTGTGGAAGCGGTCGATCCCCGTTGGCCCTCGCTGCCGCTGCTCGATGTGCGCACCCTCAAGACCGTTCCCTGATGTCATTGGATAATTTGATCGATGGCCGCGCGATCGCCAAGGAGGTCCACGCGGAGACCGAAGTACGTGTCGCTGCCCTGAAGGCAGACGGCGTGGAGCCGTGCCTGGTTTTCATTCGCGTGGGCGAGGATCCCGCGTCGCGCGTGTACGTCGGCATGAAGGAGCGCACCGCAGCCAAGCTGGGTATCCGTTCCGAAACCACCGTCCTGCCGGAAAACACCCCCGAAGCCGAGCTGCTCGAGTTGCTCGAAAAACTCAATGCCGACGACAGCGTGCACGGCGTGCTGGTGCAGGCGCCGCTGCCGGGGCATATTGACGAGACACGGATTTTCTCAACCGTTTCCCCATCGAAAGACATCGACGGATTCCACCCGGTAAACGTCGGCAAACTGATGTTGGGCGAAGGCGGCGGGTTCGTGCCGTGCACTCCCGGCGGGGTTCACGAGCTGCTCATCCGCTCCGGCGTTCCGGTGGAGGGCACCGAAGTCGTGGTCCTTGGCCGGGGCAACATCGTCGGCAAACCTATGACGGCGATCCTGTGCCAAAAAGACAAGCACGCCAATGCCACCGTCACGCTGTGCCACTCGCGCAGCCGTGATGTCGCGGAGCATTGCCGCCGGGCCGACATCATCGTCGCGGCGATGGGCGTGGCCGAGTTCGTCAAGGCCGACATGGTCAAGCCGGGCGCAACCGTGATCGACGTCGGCGTCAATCGCGTCGATGATCCAGCCGCCGAAAAAGGCTATCGGCTCGTGGGCGATGTGGACTTCCCCGCCGTGAAGCCGGTCGCCGGGAAAATCACACCCAATCCGGGCGGCGTCGGCCCGATGACCATCGCCATGCTCATGCGCAACACCGTCCGTGCCGCGGAACAACAAACCGGCAAAGGCAACCCAACCATTTAAATGCAAGCCTCCCGAATCCTTCCCGACCTGCAATGCTCTGTGCTGTGCGAAGACGTACGGCAGGAGGTCACCGGCAACTTCATCGCGCTTGGCATCATCGGTGCCATCCGCGTGCCCAAGCTGCCGATCGTCGCCGGCAAACTGTGTGTGTTCACCCGCTGGGTGGCCGGTGTGGGTGAGTTTCACGAAAATATCCGGCTCATCGCGCCCGATCAGGAAACCGTCGTGCGCAAATGCGAAACCAAGTTCGTCCTCCGTGACCCGGCGCACTGTGCGACCAACGTTGCTGTTTTTGCCGGGACCCAGTTTGAGACCCCCGGCGTATACACAATCGAGGTCGTAGTGGAAGAGGTGATGAAGCTGCGCTATCCAATACCGGTCGTCATCGTTGAGCCACCCTCAGGAGCGAAGAAACCGGTCGGGGAGGATCCTCATGCCCCAAAGGAGAATATTTAGACCAAGCGCTTGGCCAAGCCGCATTATTCATGCATGATTTCTATAGACCAGGCTAGGGAGATACTAGATGCTGAATTTCCAAATTGGGGCACATATCAGCTCAGCCCCATTTCAGGTGGACTGACAAACCAAAATCTCCTCATCGAGACCGATCAAGGCGAAAAATTTGTAGCCCGTTTACCAGGTAAAGACACCGACATGTTCGGTATCGATCGAAAAACCGAGCATGCGATTTCATGTACAGCCTGGGAGATCGGTATCGCACCGGAGCCGGTCTCTTTCCTATCTGGGCACGAGATTCTTGTCACCCGTTTCGTAGAAGGTTTCCCAATCGACACAAATGACCCTGCGACAATACGTAACGTGGCTAGGTTGCTCAACCAACTGCATTCAGCGCCAGAGGTTCCAGGTGTATTTAATCTCCCGTCAGTAATCGACGACTACATCGCTACCGCCAAACGCCTCAATGTCACCCATCCGGATAAACTCAGTGAGGCTTTGGAATTCTCAGCTAAAATTATTAGCGCGATGGGGAGCTGCGAGAAAGTTTCAGCTCCATGCCACAACGACCTGCTTCCGGCGAATTTTCTCCAAAGCAGAGATCAACTTTACCTCCTCGACTGGGAATACGCTGGCATGGGCCACCCCTACGTTGACCTGGGAAATTGCGCAGTCAACTTCTGCATGGATGAAACCGCTTGTACCATATTTATGGAATCGTATTTGGGCAGGAAGCCAAGCACAGCGGAGATGGCGCAACTTCATCTGCTGCGCGTTCTATCTGATCTTCGTGAGGCAATGTGGGCTTATGTGCAGATCGGTATTTCAACACTGGATGTGGACTTTCATGCCTACGGAATGAAGCATCTCAACCGCTTCCTTCAAAACGCCAAATCAACTGAATTGCAAAACTGGCTTAAAGTGGTTGAGGGTTAGGCACCCACCTGTTTGTCAATGTGAATCTCAATTTGTCGTTTCCCCAGTTCGGCGAACACTGTCTCAGGATTAAAAGCGAGCTCCGGAGCCACGACACCCTTAGCAGCGGCCTGGCCATCAAATATCATCTGGGCGGCAATCGACATCGGGATACCGACAGAGCGAGTATAAGCTCGAAGTCTTTCCCAGCCTACAACCGATCCATCTGAAGCCGGATGGGTACTTGTAAGTGTGTAACAAATTGGCTGACCATTCTCCGTTCCTGAAACCTCGACATGTAGGGCATACCCGTATAACTGGGTAGTGGTTCCCTGCTCGGATTGAAGCAGATAACTTGCGATTGCATCCATCACCCCCACTTCAGCTCCATCCACATTCACCGTTTTGTTATCCAGAAAGCCCCAGTCATATAGCGCTCGTAACAGCTGCATGTTTTTAGGCGGCCAAGTCCCTCGAACTTCAACTAAGCGCACTCCTTTTTCCTTAAAGGACTTGGGGATCGTCTGGGTTTCGGCATGCGGAATAATGTATTGTGTATGCGTGCCAAATGGCTCAGGTAAAGTGACATTTAGCGGCCGTGCAAATGGCTCAACCTGCTTAAACTCGCCATCTTCAAAAACAATTCTGCTTTCCAGATTGGGCTCATATTCGATACGGGTTGTCTCAGTGATCGCCGGCGAGAAGGCAAACGGGCGGAACGCCCCGTGACTAATTCGAATGGAGTCAATCGTTTCGAGTCGATCGTATGCATAACGAGCCATAACATTTGTAATACCTGGCGTCATGCCGAAGCCTGGCACGTATGTTTTGCCCGACTTGAGGAATTCATTATGAAAGGCAAACTCAGGCCCTGTGCCATTCAGGTTTACGCCGTGCACACCAGCCTGTGCGATACATTTAGTAGACTCGTGATTAATAGAAATCGGTGTGCCATCCATAACTAGATCATAATTCTGGATTAAGGCTGCTGTTTCATCGGATCGAAATACATCGGCTTTGACGAAGTCAACTCGGTCGTCTTCTAGCCAAGCGAGTACTTCCTTCCCTGCAGACTCGTTATTGTCACCGATTGTGACTCTTTCCACTCTATCAGATTGAAGAAGATCAAGAACTGATTCGCGACTTATTCTTCCTGCAGCTCCAAGGCAAAAAACTTTCATTTGAAATAAATAAACGATTTATAAAAGGCGTAAGCAATAGAACTCATAATTTCATTGCGTGCTGTTTTTAAGTGATAATCTCTCTGATCAACTTTCCGTGTACGTCAGTGAGGCGGTAGTCGCGGCCTCCGTGGTGGAATGTCAACCGCTCGTGATCCAAGCCAAGCAGGTGAAGAATCGTCGCCTGCAAGTCGTGAATGTGCACAGGCCGATCTGTGATGTGAAATCCAAGTTCATCGGTCGCGCCGAGGGTAACACCACCCTTCACACCACCACCGGCCATCCAGAGACTAAAGGCCTGCGGATGATGATCGCGACCCTGTGAACGGTTTAACGTGGGATTACTCTCAACCATTGGCGTGCGCCCAAACTCACCCCCCCAAATCACCAGCGTATCTTCCAGTAATCCACGCCGCTTGAGATCAATTATAAGAGCTGCACTGGCCTGGTCGGTCGTGCGTGCGTTGTTGGTCACGTTGCCGGCGACGTTGGAGTGGGCGTCCCAGCCGGAGTGGTAAATGTTCACGCAACGCACGCCACGTTCGATCATGCGCCGGGCCAGCAGACAGGCGCGGGCGTAGGACGGCTTGGCCGGGTCAGCGCCGTAGAGCTTGAGCGTCTCAGCGCTTTCGCTTTTCAAGTCCATCAACTCCGGCGCGCTGGCCTGCAGCCGATAAGCCATCTCGTAGCTGTCAATTCGCGTGGCGATCTCGGGATCGTTTTCAACCTCCAATCGTCGACGGTTAAGCGCGCCGATCAGGTCGATCGAGTCGCGCTGAAGCCGGGCATCCACGCCCTCGGGTCGGCTGACGTTGAGGATGGGATCGCCCGAGTTGCGAAAGCGAACGCCGGCATGCTTGCCCGGCATGAACCCGGCCGACCACAACGCCGAGCCGCCACTGATACCCCCGCCGGTGGACAGCACAACAAAAGCCGGCAGATTGCTGGTCTCGGCACCGAGGCCGTAGCTGAGCCACGAACCGAGACACGGTCTGCCGGGCTGGGCAAAGCCTGTGTTGAAAAAAATCTGCCCGGGCGCGTGATTGAACTGATCCGTGTGCATCGACCGGATGATGGCGATGTCATCGACAACCTTGGCCAAGTGCGGCAGTTTGTCGGACAACTCCGCGCCGCATTGGCCGTGTCGGGCAAAGTCAAACCGCGGCCCCAGCACGGCGGCATCGCGTTGGATAAAGGCGTAACGCTGATCGCCGATCACCGAGGGTGGCAGCGGTTTGCCCTCGAGCTGCTTCAGCTTGGGCTTGTTATCAAACAGCTCCAGCTGGCTCGGTGCGCCGGCCTGGAAAAGATGAATTACCCGCTTTGCCTTGGGCGCAAAGTGGGTGCGCGCCCGCGCTTGGCCAAGCGCCCCGGTCAACAACCCGGCCAGAGCAATCTTGCCCACCCCATAACCGCATTCCCCAAAGAAGTGCCGCCGCGTAATCTCCGGGGAATTGGAGGGACGAGCCTGCGAGTCCATTTGATTCGTTTTATTCATCCTTAGTTGCGGGTGATGAATTCGTGTGTGTTTAGCAGTGCACGGGACAGGGCGGTCCATGCAGCTCTTTTGTTTATGTCACCGGAGCCGGAGCCGGCCACTTTGGCGGCATCAATTTCGCCGGACTCAAATCGTCGAAGCGTTTTTTCAAAATAATCCACCACGATATTTTGTTCCCCGGCATCGGGCGGACGAGAGAGGCATCGCTCAAACAACGCCTTCGAAACAGCCGCCCGATCCCCCGACTGTTGCACCGCCCATTGGGCAAGTGCTTGGCTGGCCTCGATGGGGAGTGGATCGTTCAGCAGCGTCAACGCCTGCAACGGGGTGTTGGAGATTTCACGGCGCGCCACACAGGTTTCGTGGCTGGGGGCATCGAATGTGTCGTGCATCGCATAAGGCATCGAGCGTTTGCGGTAGGTGTAAAGACTCCGTCGATAACGATCCGCGCCTGAGCTGGCTTTCCAACCACCGCCACCGTAGATGCCCTCGCCGATGCTGCTGGGTTGAGGCGGGAACACACTCGCCCCACCGATCCGCTGATGCAGTAGGCCGCTGACGCTCAGGAGAGAGTCACGAATCTGCTCCGCGCTCAGGCGGTACTCCGTCCCGGTTCGCTGCCGATAGGTGGCGCTGGTGACGATCAGCCGCAGCAGTTTTTTCTGAGACCAACCCTGCCGGATGAATTCCAGTGCAAGCCAGTCGAGCAGCTCCGGATTCGTGGGGGAAGCGCCGGTGTAACCAAAATCCTCCGTTGTACGCACGATGCCTTCACCAAAAATGGATTCCCACAGCCGATTGACAGTGACACGGGCCGTGAGCGGATTGGCTGGGTCAACCAGCCACTGGGCAAAGCCGAGCCGGTTGCGGGGCAGTTCCTCCGCGAGGGTAGGCAGGAACGGCAGCACTTTCGGCAGAACCGTTTCGCGAGGGGAAAGGAATTCGCCTCGATGATGGCGGTGCGTCGGGCGAACACGGTTTGCCGGGCGCTCATGCATCACGAGCGTGGTGGGCGGCTTGGGGATGCCCCGGCGAAGTGCCTCAATCGGCTTCCGAAGCTCGGCCGCGTCGCCGGCGGTCTCGATGTAGTGTGCGAGGAGGGCGTCGTGGTCCGCTTGGCCAAGCGCATCGGCCGGCTTGGCCAAGCGGGCCTCGATGTCGCCGGGCAGTTCCTTTGCCTTGGGCGCCTTTTCGCGCTTGGCCACCGAGAAGCGAAACCGGCCAAGGCTCGCGGAATAGTGTCGGCTGAAGTCCATTTGCACCGTGAGCGAGCTGGCTGTGAGCGGCTTGGCCATTTGCCACATGGCCTGACTGGGCTTGCCCTCGCGTCCGCTGGCGGACCAGCCGGTCTGCAGGTCGCCGTCCAGCGCAGCCATCGCGCCGGGTTTGCCGCTGCCAATCCATTGCTTGGCGTGGTTTTCCGAGCCGGATTCCAGTTTCACCACTTGGTCGTCTGCGATGAGCCTGAGTTCGCTCAGGAAAAAATCGCCCTTCGGCCCCTCGTAATATGCGCGGCCGGGTCCGCCCTTGGGTAGACGCGCATCCGGCAACGCCTCGAGTCGCAGCGTGGTGATCCCCTCGGGCAGATCGTTAAACTCAAGCTCGTAGGTGTCGTGCTTGCGCG
>WTHH01000326.1 GCA_011523195.1 Verrucomicrobiales bacterium | reverse complement strand
GTGGCAGCCTGCTCGACAACACCACCATCGTCTGGACCAACGAACTCGGTAAAGGCAATAGCCACACGCTCAGGAACATTCCATTCGTGTTGATTGGCAACGGCATGGGCTTCCAGATGGGCCGTTCGCTTAACTTTAAGGGTGCCGCCCACAACCGACTGCTCATGGCCCTGGCCCACGGCGTGGGTCATCGCATCGACACCTTCGGCAACAAGAAACTCAGTCAGGGCGGCCCGCTCGATCTCAGCTAAACCGGGCCAACCCATCGCCAGCCCGTCCGCGCAACGACCGGGGCGCAGTCTTGTGTAGAATGAAACCGCTCCTCGTTTTTGCCATCGCTGCCCTGCTGATTGCCGGTTGTGAGAAGCACGATCCCCCAGTCTACTCACCCATTCCACAACCCCCGCCGGCGGACCCCGTCACGCCAACACCGCTGACCGTTGACAACCCAATAGCACTCGAAAAATTAAAAAAACAGTGGTACTGGGCCATCCGCGAGGGCAACGAAAAAAAGGTCATCGAGTTCATAGCCGCAAAAAAAGACGTCAACGTGGTCATCAACCGGGGCAGGACTCCGCTCCACTACGCGGTGGATTTCGGGCAGGACGAGATCGCGCAAATGCTGATCTCAGCGGGGGCGGACATCAACGCGCGCACACTCGTCGGGGACACGCCCCTTGACTACGCGAACTACAAACAAAACGAACTGATCGCCGGCATCCTCCGCAGACTGAAAGCGCGTGCCTACGATCGTTGAGCCCGACCGGCTTGTTTTCACCCATCATTTTCGTAGAATCCCGTTTTCCATAAGTGGACTTCAAGTTGTGCTAATGAAAAAAACATGGTTAACGATTTTGTTGCTCGCCGGGGTGATATCGCAGGTCATTCCAGACACGACTAATCTGGACACCGACAAAGCCCGGTTCCCCACCCTTCCGGACGGATTTGAGATCAGTCTCTTCGCCAGCGAACCACTCATTCGCAATCCCACCTGCATTGCGTTCGACCGCCGTGGACGGGCGTTCGTCGCGCAGGGACCGCAGTTTCGCAAACCAAAGAAGGACACCCCCAGAGACTCGATTAAAATCCTCATCGACCACGACGACGACGGTGTCGCCGACGAGGTCAAAACATTCGCCCGCGGCTTCAACAGCATTCACGGGCTGGCATGGAAGGGCAACGATCTGTACGTCGCCAACGCGCCCGACTTCACAGTTGTGCGGGACACCGACGGGGACGATGTCGCAGACGAGTACATCCGCATTTACACCGACCTCGGCAACGTAGAGCACTCGCTGCACGGGCTCAACTGGGGACCGGACGGCAAGCTCTACATGTCCAAGGGCAACTCCAAGGGCCTCACGCAGCCGGGCCGGATTGCCCCCAAGCCATTCCGCGAACTCTGGGGAGTCGAATCTCCAGCCGGCGCCCCAGACCTGCCGCCGGCCAAGACGTTTACACCGGAAACTTACCGCAACACCTACCACCATCCGTCGGACGACTGGGGCCGCGAGGGTGGCATCCTGCGATGCGATCCCATGGGCAAAAACCTCGAGATCACCAGCCGAGGGTTTCGCAACCCGTGGGACATGGCGATGAATGACACCTTCGATTTCATCGGCACGGACAATGATCAAAACGAAGGTGACAAGATTTTCATGCCGTTCTTCGGCGCGCACTTCGGCTGGGGGCACACATGGAGCTACAACTGGTCCGACGGCAGTCACCTGCCGACCGCACCGCATAGCGGACCGTTTTTCAACGGCTCCGGAACCGGCGTGATTTACTACTCGCTCGACAAGTTTCCAAAGCCTTATCGCAACGTGTTTTTCATCAACGACTGGGGACGCAAATGCACCTATGTTATGCGGCCGCGCTGGAATGGTGCCCTGCTCCAGAGCGACACCGGCGACGAGCCGCTCGAGATTTTTGCGGATGCAAACAGCAGCCTGTTCAAGCCAAGCGACATCGAGATCGGCCCGGACGGGGCACTGTGGATCCTTGGCTGGGGCAACGGCTACGGTGTTGAGTGGGAAGGTGAACCCAAGCTCGAAAACCAAGTCAACGAAGGCCGCATTTTCCGCATCTGGCATCGCGACAGCCCACCGGACAAACGAACCAACTGGCTCACGGTTAAACGCGGCAAGCCCATCAGCGAATGGACTCAAGCAGAATTAATCGACGATCTCACCAAGCCAATCGCGGTCTGGCGAACGGACGCGCAGGACGAATTGCTTCGCCGAAGCACACCACAAATGAGCGACGCGCTCATGCGCCTGGCCAAGCGCGCCCAGACTCCGACAGAGGAAACCTGGCTGACATGGACGCTGGCACTGCACCACACCAACGCGCCGTGGCAAGGCGGAGCAGCGCATGGTCGGCTTTGGCGTTTTGCCACGGCGCGTTGGTGT
>WTHH01000337.1 GCA_011523195.1 Verrucomicrobiales bacterium | reverse complement strand
GAAGACATCGCCCGCACCAAGCTCGTCTCCATGGCCGATGTTTCCACCGCCAAGATGGAAAACAGCTTCCGAGCCCTCAAACGACGAGGCAAGGACCGGGTGGACGTGCCGGAGGATCGCCGCTACATCGGCTTCGACGGTTACGCCAAGGCGATGGACAACCTAGACGCAGGCGACGTGGGCATCTTCACCACCCCGTGCGCCTTCCGCTGGGTGCATTACAAGAAAGCGATCGAGCGCGGCCTGAACGTGTTCATGGAAAAACCGGTCTGCCCGGACGGCATCACCGCCAGGCGCATGCTCGCCCTCAATGAGGAGGCCAAGAAAAAGAATCTCAAGGTCGGTGTCGGCCTGATGTGCCGCCACAGTCGTGCCCGCGGGGAACTGTTCAACCGCATCAAGGACGGCGAACTTGGTGACATCAACCTTCTGCGCGCCTACCGCCTCCACGGCCCCGTGGCCTCCTGTTTTTCCCTTCCGCCGAAGGAAAATGAAAGCGAACTGCTTTACCAGATTCGCCGTTTCCACAGCTTCATTTGGGCCAGCGGCGGTTCGTTCAGCGACTATTTCATCCACAACATAGACGAATGCTGCTGGATGAAGGACGATTGGCCGGTCAAGGCGCAGGGCGCCGGTGGGCGCCACTACCGCGAGGCCCCGAGCGGGCAGGATTACGTCGACCAAAACCTCGATTCCTACACCGTGGAATACACCTTCAAGGACGGTGCCAAGCTCTACATGCACGGCCGCACCATGAACGGCTGCCACGGGGAGTTCGCCAGCTACGCCCACGGCTCAAAGGGGCTCGGCATTATCTCACAAGCCGGCCACGCCCCCGCGCCCTGTAAGATTTTCAAGGGCCAAAGTTTCAAAGACCCGGTCGCCTGGGCTTATCCCGGTCGCGAAAGCAATCCTTATCAGGACGAGTGGAACGACCTCATGACCGCCATCCGCGACAACAAGCCGTTCAACGAGTGCGAAAGTGGCGTGCAGGCCAGCGTGGTAACCGCCATGGGCCGATTCGCTTCACACACCGGGCAGGAAGTCACTTACGATCAAGTGCTCAACCACGATCACGACCTTTGCCCGGATGCAGAGAAACTGACCATGGAATCCGACGCCCCGCTAAAGATTAACCCAGACGGCAAATACCCCGTCCCGGCACCCGGTATTATCAAGGATCGCGAGTACCTCCAGATCACCGGCAACAACGCCTAACCCAAGCCAAGCGCTTAGCCAAAGTAGCGGGGACATTCCAGTCCCCTATCCTTGGGATTTCTTTCCGTGTATTCTGCGTATTCCGTGGTTCGCCTTACGCGCCCGATTTACCAAAGACTGCTGGGCAGCCGTCCCTACCTCCGACCAATCAAGGTTCGGCGATATTTGGTTGGCGTTCGCTTTTCACGTCTGCCCTTGGCCAGGCGCGGAAGACTGAATTTGCGATCTCCTTCACTTGACCAAGCGCATCGCGATAGGCCACCCGTGCGCCAAGTTTTTTGCCGCCGGAGACCAGCCGCATCCCGTCCTTGTGCCCCAGCACGCTGATAGCCGTGGCGAGGCTGTCTGCCTGCATCGCTGTGGAAGCCAGCACGTGGACTAATCGCTGTTCCGTAATCGCCCGTGCCGTGCGCGGATCGATGATGTGTGAGTGGCGTTTACCATCCAGTTCCAGCACTTGAAAAAGATCCCCTGAAGTGGCGACCGCGCCGTTGCTCACCCAGATGAATTCCGCCGCTGCATTCTCCTTCAAACCAAGCAGCGCAATCTTCCAACCCGGCTTGCCGGGGGGCGCGTCGCCGGCTGCGATGTCTCCCCCGGCTGAGACGAGTGCCTGCCGCAAGCCGTGTTTGTGCAGAACTTTCAGCGCCTCGTCCAGCGCGTATCCCTTGGCGATGCCTCCAAGGTCCAGCCGCACTCCCGGTTTCGCCAATTCGGCTGTTTTTGCATCCCCGTCCAGCTTGAGCGCACGATAGCCGGATGCCTTTCTCGCATTTTCGATGACGTACTCCGGCGGCATTCGCTTGAGTCGACGGGCGCGCCGCCATAGCTGGGTCGCCGCTCCGGCGGTCACGTCAAACGCGCCGGCCGAGTTTGTCGCCAACGCCTGCCCGGCGTCCAGCACGCGGTACAACTCGTCGCTGATTCGCGCGGCCTTGCCGCTGCCGGCGAGGTCGGAAAGTTTGCTCAACTCGCTCGACGGATCGTAGTCGCTCATGATCTTGTTGAGCCCGGCCACACGATCGAACGCGGCATCGCTCGCCCGCTTGGCCAACGGCTTGGCCTCCGCGTATAAGACGATTCGAAATGCCATCCCCATCAGCGGCCGGGAGAATTCGTGCCGCTCCGCCTGGCCAAGCGCCTGGCCAAGCGTGATGAAAAACAAGCCAAGCGAAAAAACGAGTCGACCCGAATTC
>WTHH01000385.1 GCA_011523195.1 Verrucomicrobiales bacterium | reverse complement strand
GTTCGGGACTAGGAGGTCGGGGGTTCAAATCCCCCCGTCCCGACCACTTCTTTTTCTTCCTCTCAATAACCTTTCGCTAGTGTCCTTTTTGGACATAGATGCACAGGATGGGCAGGATTGATTCCGTGTATTTCGTGCCTTCCGTGGTCACAAAATGCCCCGCTTGGCAAAGCGCTTGGTGAAAAGCAAAGGACGCCGAGGCGCGAAGGGCCTCAAAGTTATTCCGACAGGATTTTCGATTTAAACCAAGGGTCAGCCGCGGGATTTTCACTTTGATAAACTAGATGGAAACAATTTTGTTGTCAAAATAGTCAGACACATCAACGTATCCCCGACATGAACGTAACGATTAGGCGAGCCTCTGAAGGGGATGCGGGGGACATCGCGAATTTGTTCGATGACTACAGGGAGTTCTTCGGAGAACCGAGTGACTTGCCGTTGGCACGGGACTTCATCGCCGGCCGTCTGCACCGCACCGAGTCCGTGATTTTTTTCGCGCAAACACCGAAGGAACGGTGCGTGGGGTTTGCCCAGCTATATCCAAGTTTCTCCTCGGTTTCAGCAGGTCGAGTCTGGATTTTGAACGATCTGTTCGTCACCGAGTCCGCCCGGGGAATGGGAATCGGGACTAAACTGCTCGGCGAGATCAAGGCGTTCGGCTCGGACTCGAACGCCAAGTCAATCCTGGTCGAAACCACTTCATCCAACACGGGCGCACAAAAACTTTATGAAACAACCGGCTACCAAGAGGTATCCGATCGTATTTTTTATGAACAGGTGATCAGCGATTATAAGGATTGAAGCATGATATTTAAAATGACAATACGATGCATGATCGCAGCGACAGTCTCGATGTTGACCGGCTGCGTTTCGGTCACTCACGTGACGGAACCGGAGGCCAAGCGTGTCCTAGTTGAGTTTTTTCGAAACGTGGATTTTGAAGTGTACAACCGAGAATCGTTTCAGGATTTAATCACCGACGACTTTCATATTTACGAGGCGGGCAAGCATATGTCTCGCAGTGAATTCTTTGAATTTATCGAAAGCACACATTCGGAAGCGACGCTCTCAAACGATTGGCAACTTTCAGACTTTGAAATTTCCACCGATCATCGCTCCGCCCATATCAGCTACAAAAACGTGGGAACATTTGTTTCGAGAACAGAGGACGGGAAAAAATCAGTCCTGAAATTTCACTGGCTGGAGAATGCCTACTTTGTAATGGATGAGGGGCGATTAAAGATCAAATTCATCCACTCTCAAGAATTGCAGAAACAGGTGGCAATTCAAGACTGAGCGCTGCAAGCCGATTATCCGCTTGGCCAAGCGCTTGGCGCTTGTCACCGTTCGTTGGCCGCCTTGGGGTCGAAGACGTCGCGCAGGCCGTCACCGAGAAAGTTAAGCGCCATGAGCAGGGCTGCGAGCGCGCCAGCGGGGAACAGGATCATCCACCAGTAAACACGCACCGGGTTGATCTGCGCCGCGCCCTCGGCGATCAGCGAACCCAGACTCGCCTGTGGCGGCTGGATGCCCAGCCCGAGATAGCTTAGGAATGATTCGTACAACACCACCGCCGGTAGTGTCAGCGTCAGGTACACGATCACCACGCCGAACACGTTGGGCAATATGTGTCGCCACAGAATCGTCCACGTGCCGAGGCCAAGCGATCGTGCCGCCTCGACAAACTGCTGCTCTCGCAGCGCCAACACCTGCCCACGCACAATGCGCGCCATGGTCAGCCACGACACCGCGCCCAGTCCGGCGTACAACAAAAGATGCCGAGCGGTTTCGCCCCCATCACCGTCGAAAGCCGACTCGACCCAGCCTTGAACCACGCCCTCAAGCGTCGTGATGATAACAATCACGAAAATGATCGACGGCAGCGAGTAGAGCACATCGACAGTGCGCATCATCCAGTTGTCCCAACGCCCACCAAGCAGGCCGGCCGTTGCGCCCCACAGCACGCCGATCATCAGACTCACCAGTGCCCCGACAAGGCCGACCAGCAGCGAGATGCGTGCGCCGGCCATCACGCGCCCGAACAGGTCGCGCCCGTGCACATCGGTGCCGAACCAGTGCCTTGCGCTTGGCTCGGCAAACTGTGCGTCGCTGTGTTGGTTGCCGAGGTCGGACACCCACGGCCAGCAGACCGCGAGTAACACCAGAGCGATTAAAAAAACGGAGGCCACCATCGCCGGGCGGTTGTCGCGGAACCGGACCCAGGCGCGGCGGTTCGGCGACTCGACCGACTCGACCGCTTGGCCAAGCGCTTGGCCAAGCGGCGGATCGCTGGATGGGGTTGCTTCAGCCATAGTTCACGCGCTTGTCGAGCATCCCATACACCACATCCACCAACAGGTTCAGTGTCAGTAACAGCACCGAGTACAGGATTACCAGCCCGACCACCATGGTGTAGTCC
>WTHH01000428.1:2631-9408 GCA_011523195.1 Verrucomicrobiales bacterium | reverse complement strand
GCCGGAGCATCCGACCGCACCCGACGCGGACGATGCCGAAAGCCAAGCGCTTGGCCAAGCGGAAGAGCCGGAACCAAGCGAACGTCAGGAAAATACATCCGGAGAGGAACCGGAAAAGCTCGACGACTCCGCTGGCCGATACACTGACGACCCCGACTACCTCGACACCTCCCACGAGGAGGATTGGCATCACGACGACCCCTACCACCACGACTACGAACACGAGGATCATCACGCACACGATCAGTACCATGATGAGCATCATGACGATCATCATCACTACGACCACGGGGAATATCAGGGCGACGAATACCAAGCCGCCCACGCGGTAAACGCGCCCGTGCCGGTTCCGCGCTCCGGTGGTCAGGGCGGGGGTGGGGAAGATGACAACTGGGACTCCGACCTCGACGACGACGGTTCCGAGTACGGCGGGCCGGTCAAATCCTTCCTCGAGCACATGGAGGATTTGCGCTGGGTACTTATTCGATGCGTGGCTGCGCTTGGCGTGGCGATGGTTGCCTGCCTGGCCGGTGCCCCGTTGATTGTAGACTTCCTCTCACGCCCACTCGGTGAAGCCAAACAGTTCCTTACGGAAAACCGGAAGGAAACACTCCTCGAAGAAAGTAAAAGTGAAATCCTCGTCCGGATGACCGAAGACGAGGTATTCCGAATTCCGGTCGAGACAAACCTGCTCGAAGAGGCATACCGGATGCTTAACCTCACAAACGTCACCGAGCCGCAACCGTTCAACCTCCGGCCAGTGGTCGAGGAGGGTAAACTGCAATTGCTGTTGCAGCCGGACACAAACATACTCACGTCAACAGATGACGCCGGCAAAGCCGGTCCCGAGCTTAAGTCGATGAGTCCACTCAGCGGATTTCTCGTGGCGCTGCAGATGGCGTTTTATGGAGGTATCATGGTCTCCCTGCCATTCATCCTGTATTTCCTCGGGCAATTTATTTTCCCAGCACTTCGTAAGAAGGAGAAAAAATATCTCACCATGTCCGTCATCATCGGAGGCGGGTTGTTTTTCCTTGGAGCCGCGTTTTGTTATTTCCTGCTGATGAAGATCGCGCTCAGCACCGCTGCGCTCTTCGCCAACTGGCTGCACTTCGGGGCCGACATGTGGCGTGCGGAAGACTACATCAAGTTCGTCTGTAAATTCATGATCGGCATGGGCCTCGCCTTCGAGCTGCCGGTCGTCATCCTGCTTTTGGTCAAGATCGGCGTGCTCGACTACAAGAAACTGGCCAAGTTCCGGATGTACTGGGTAGTCATCAACCTCGTGCTGGCCTCCGTCCTCACTCCTCCGGATATCATCACCCAGGTATTGATGGCGCTGCCGATGCAACTCTTCTACGAGTTAAGTGTGCTCATTGCGTGGATTTGGTATCGGCGGGACAAAAAGCGGGAGGAACAGCGCTTGAAAGAAGAAGCCGAGGCCGCCGAAAACCCACTCGAAGAGCAGGAAAAATAACGCCAAAAGACTTTACACAGGCCATTTTTTTACTACTCTGCCCGTCGCTTTTTGACTGAACCAATGCGAAACATTGCCAAAACAACCGCCGTCGCATCCCTGATTGCTGTCCTTTCCGTGGGCTGTGCCGGTCCGGAAAACAAGTTGGGCCGCGGCGTCCGCAACTTTACCGAGTTCACCCGCTTGGGCGAATTCAGCCGCTCCGTGGAGCAAACCGCCCTCTGGGACGGCCCTCAGCATGCCTACACCACAGGCGTGGTTCGCGGACTCAGCCGCACCATGGCACGGACTGCGATCGGCTTCGCCGAGATTGTTACCTTCGCTATCCCCACCCCGGACTACGAGCCGTGGTTACAGGGCGCAACCGTTTATCCTGACCCATCCGTGGCCACGCTGGACTACCCTTGGGGCGGCATGGTGCTCCCGGATGACGCGCTGTTCCCGGCCAGCTATACGCCCGGACTGTGGGACGATGGAATCTTTCACCCGAACTCTGCCATCGGATTTGGCGGTGGCGACGTGGCCCCGTTCCTGCCCGGAAGCCGGTTCAAAGTGTTTGACCACTAAACCGGTCTCCATCCAATTTCACGGCGCCCGCCTCACGGCCGGCGCTTTTTTTGTGACTTGAAACGGACACAGACAACGCACTGCAAAATTAATCTCCTGCTCAACGTCGTCGGCAGGCGGGAGGATAGTTTTCATGAGCTGGAAATGCTCATGTTGCCGGTGCCGATTTTTGACCGTATCGAGATCGACTTGATCGAAAGCGGCATCGAACTGACCTGCAGCCAGCCCGGCATCCCCACCGATTCCAGCAACCTCGTGTGGCGAGCCGCCGAGCGATTTCTGGCTAAAGTGGGAAGCGAAACTGGCGTTCGCATTCATCTCGAAAAAAATATCCCGGCCGAGGGTGGTCTGGGCGGCGGTAGTGGCAATGCCGCCGGCACATTGCTCGCGCTGGACGCGCTCCTTGGCCAGGCGCTTGGCCAGGCGGATCTTCATGAACTGGCAGCCGAACTTGGCAGCGACGTCCCGTTTTTTTTGCAGGCACAACCGGCCATCGCCAAGGGCCGGGGTGAAATCATCGAACCGGTTGGGGAGTTGGCTTCGCTGGATGGGAAGGCCCTGCTGCTTTTACGGCCTGCTTTTGGCATCCCAACGCCATGGGCTTACAAGAGCTTGGCCAATTTTCCCGAGGCCCGAAACCGGCCGCTTGGCCAAGCGGAGGAACTGGCCAAGCGCTTGGCCAAAGGCGACGTGATTGATTCAACCAATCTGTTTTACAACTCGCTCGAACTACCCGCGTTCGAAAAATATCCCCTGCTTAAGCTGCTGAAGGAACACGCCCTAGCCAACGGCGCTCAGGCGGCATTGATGTGCGGGAGCGGCTCCACGACATTTGCCATCTGCGCGAGTGCAGGCGAAGCTAACGCGCTTGGCCAAGCGATGGAGTCACGTTTCGGTCTGTTTTCGCTGAACCAAACGGTCGAGTTGCCGGGACGTTTTACCGCTGATTAAACGCCGCTTTGTACGCAGCCGGTTCGAATTTCGGATTCTTTTCCTTTGGAACCGGGGCGTTTGTGGCGCGACGCCACGCCTTCATCATTGTATGCATTTCGACCGTCCGCTTGGCCTCGCGCTTGGCAAGGTTCTGTTCTTCCCCGATGTCGTCGGATAGGTTGTATAGCTCGAGCACTCCATCCTCAAAGTACTCGATCAGTTTCCAATCACCCATCCGGATGGCCCCGGCCGGCGTGGTGCGGAATGGGCCGTGCCGCTTGGTGTAGCCTTGGAGGTAAGCAGGGAAATGCCAGTAAATCGCCGGCCGAAACAAACTCGCTCCGGCATCACTCAACAGCGGCAGCAGACTGGTTCCGTCGAGGTTTACCCTGGCCGGAAGCTTGGTTTGGGTGGCCTCAAGCAGCGTCGGGTAAAGGTCGATGCCGATGACTGGCTCGTCGCTGGTGGTGCCCGGCTTTACCACGCCCGGCCATCGAACCGCCATTGGCACACGGATGCCCCCCTCGTACAGCATCCCCTTTGAGCCCCGCAACGGGGCGTTGGAGGTCACGCCGCCATGGCCGCCGTTGTCAGCATAAAAAATCACTATGGTGTTGTCGGCCAGCTTGAGTCGATCGAGCGTGACGAGCACCGTGCCTACGCTTTCGTCCATACTCTCGATCATCGCAGCGTACTTTGCGTTGGTCTGTTTGTCGGTTGGTGGTTTTTGTTCGTACTTTGCAGTCAGCTCTGGCTTGGCCTGAATCGGCGTATGCACAGCGTAGTGGGTGAGGTAGAGGAAAAACGGACGCTCCTTGTTTGCCTCCATGAATTGGGCCGCCTCGGTGCCCAGACGGTCGGTGAGGTATTCGCCTTTTTTTCGGTTCACTAGATTGGGGTACTTGTACGGGCTGTGATAACCACCGCCGCTTGGGCTTCCCCATTCGCGCCCGGCAATGTTGATGTCGAATCCCTGAGTGGTCGGGTCGTCGCCGAGATGCCATTTGCCCATCGTCGCCGTTTTGTAGCCGCCGGCCTTGAGCGCCTCGGCGAGGGTGACGAATTCGTCTGCGAGCACCGTCGTATTTTTCGTAGGGATGATTTTTCGCAGTGTTGCCTTGCCGCGATCTGAATTGGCTACAGTGTAGATGCCGTGCCGCGGAGAGTAGAGTCCGCTCATCAGGCAGGCCCGGCTGGGGGCACAGTTCGGGGCATTTGCGTAGGCACTTCGAAAGTTTATTCCCTCGCGGGCGATGCGATCCGCGTTCGGAGTCTCGTAAAATTTGGTTCCGTTGAAGCCCACGTCGCGCCACCCGTAGTCATCAATGTAAATGAGAACAACATTCGGCTTGGCCAAGCCGGCGGATACAAAACAACACAGGCCAAGCGCCATTAAGAAAATCAGTTTTTTTCCGCGCATACTCGACTCAAACTATCGACAAAACTCCGCCTGGCCAAGCGCACTTTGCTTCTTGTCAAAATTGGGTTCCATTGATGGTTACGCCTCCAGGCCATTCATCTTATGAAAACTATTCCCGTCTCATCCCGGCGCTTGGCAAAGGTCTTTTGCCTTGGCCTTGGTCTAGGCTTGGCAACTGTCTCCCACGCCGACCCGGCCAAGATCGTCACTCAGCCAAGCGATGTTTCCGTCCCGGCGGAAAGCTCGGCAAGCCTCAAGGCGGAAAGCCTCCGGTGAACCGAACACCTACCGTTGGTTCCGCCCTAACGGTGGCGGTTGAGGGCGCCGAAATTGAATCCATCGAGTACCTCGCGGATGGAAGTTCGTTGAGAGCCACCGTTTATGGCGAGTTGACCAGAGAAGTTCAGGTTAAGGTGAGTGGCATCCGGGACGCCGGCAACAACGAGATGGAGGGAATGCAATTCACCGTACCGGTCAAACAGGACGGCCCGGCTGAGGCGCCGTTGGTGACGATCGAGACGGGAGATGGCATTCTGATTATCAACACCACCGTTGGTACGCTGCAGGCCTCTCCAGGTGTAAACGGCCCGTGGGAAAATGTTGAGGCGCCGCTGCAGTTAAACCTGAAGACCTTGGAGCAGCGGAGTTTTATCGCGCAGTCAACCCGTAACCGCCCAACTTAACGCCGGTCGGCCAAGGCCTCCTCGCTCTGTGAGCGGACGTCCTTGTGCAGTGATTCGCCGAGAGAATCCATCGTCACCACGGCCGGGAATTCATTGACCTCCAACTCCCAAATTGCCTCCGGGGAGCCGAACTCCTCGAGCATGTACACATTGCGCACGCGAACAATGCACTCGGCTAGCACCTGTGCCGCCCCCCCGATGGCATGCAAATAAACAGCCCCGTGGTCCTTGCACGCAGCCAGCGTCTTGTCAGCCATGCCTCCCTTGCCGATCACCCCTCGCACGCCGAAATGTTTCATGATGTCGCCCTGATACGGCTCCTCACGAATGGAGGTCGTGGGGCCCGCAGCCACCACTTTCCACTCGTCGTTTTCATCTTTCAACACAACAGGGCCGCAGTGATAAATGATGCCACCCTCGAGGTTGACGCCCGAAGGCAACTCCCCTCCCTCGTGAAGATACTTATGCACGGCATCGCGCCCGGTGAACACCACACCGGAAATCAAAACCTGATCGCCAACCTTTAGCTCACGAATGGCCTCCTCGGAAACGGGCGAAGTCAAATGATGGGTCATGGATAGAATTTTCTAGTACAGCCAGTCGCTGATTGTACCGTCCTGTGCCAGTGATGCGCCGTGTCGGCGGAAGGCCCAGCACATGTAGCTGATGCTGACAAAATACGATGCTGGTACACGGTTAGCCGCGCCAATTTTCACACCGAGTAAAGTGGTTTTCCCACCAAACCCCATCGGGCCGATTCCCAACTCGTTGGCTGTTTTCAAAATATCCTGCTCGAGTTCGTTCAGTTTCGGGTCCGGATTGCGGTCATCGAGCATGCGCAGGAACTCGCGCTTCGAAAACTCATAACCCGATGCACGGTCGCCACCGATGCACACGCCGAGGATGCCCGGGCCGCAACCCTTGCCCTGTGCTTGATGCACCGCCTCGAGGATCACCTTACGGCAGCCGTCGAGATCGCGGTTGGCCTTGAGCGCAGTGTTCGGCAAAGAAAACTGGGCACCGACATTTTCGCAGCCGCCTCCCTTGAGCATCAGGCGCACCTGAATCTCATCGGTGGCATGCTGATGAAAATGCATGTTAGGCGAACCGGGGCCAAGGTTCGTGCCGTCGTTTTTACCGGTGATCGAGTCCACCGAGTTTTGGCGGAGAAAGCCCCGCTTCGTGGCCTCCAAGACCGCATCCCGGGCCTCGGCCTCGAACTCGAACTGATTCAAGCCAACCGGGCAGTCCACATAAAAAAGAATGCTGCCGGTATCCTGACAGAGCGGCTGGGACTTGCGCTTGGCCAGCTCAATATTCTTCTCTATGATCTCCAGTGCTGACTTGGCGATTGTCCCCTCTTTTTCCTGCTCCAACCCGCGCAAAATGCCGCGCTGCACATCGTCGGGAATCTCCGCTGAGGTGCGCCGTATCAATTCTATCAATGACTCCCTAAGTCCACGCATGCTGGGCAGAGCGTAGGAGTTGGCAGGCGGAGTGTCAACGGGGACGCTGGTAGCCCTTGCGCTCCCGTGCGTTCAATTCCTTCAGGTTCACCTGCATGCCGCCCACGTTTTCGTCGATCATCCGAATGAAATTTTCACAGCTACAAGCCGAGCCTCCAAGACTGATTACCGTCTCACGCTCAGCGTAGTCGTTGGTCACTGCCATGACCTCCCCGTACGGTTTCATCAGGT
>WTHH01000428.1:0-2531 GCA_011523195.1 Verrucomicrobiales bacterium | reverse complement strand
CGCTCAGCGTAGTCGTTGGTCACTGCCATGACCTCCCCGTACGGTTTCATCAGGTACGCCACCCGCTCGATGACCTGATCGGCAGTCTGGCCTTTTTTGGAATACAAAACTTCAATCCCGCTCTTCGCCGATTCGTTTTTTGGCGTGCCGGGCGGGGCGGCGCCTCCATCAAAAATAACCGTCACCGGTGTGCCGGAAGCATCCTGATACTGCGTCAGCACCGAGACGAGGGCATCCCGCGCATAGAATGAATGACGCGGTTTCCCCGGTGCCAAGTCCGGCCAGTGATGAAGCAGACTGTACCCGTCCACAAGGATGCGAACGATCCCCATGGGCAAAAGGCTACGACCTCGGCCGCGCTTGGCCAAGCGCTTGGTTTGGTGGTAGCTTGGCCAAGCGGCGATGCCGATTTACGAATACGAACTGTGCGACGACAAGGGAGACTGCAAACCGTGCGGCGGCCCGGGCTTCACACTACGCCGCCCCGTCTCAGCCAAGCCGCTGGACAAATGCCCGGCCTGCAAGCGTCCGGTCCAGAAGATCATCTCCAGCTTTAACACCCCCTCCATCCTCAAGCCGCTCTCCATCAGCGACGCCAAAAAAGCCGGCTTCACTGTGCTGAAAAAAACAAGCAAAGGCGAATACGAACGCCAGTAGCTTGTAAACTTTTTTACATAAGAATGAACAAAACCCGCTTGGGGGGCGTCTGGATTCATGATGCCTGCAATGTGGGTGTCCGCAGCGACTTCTTCGTTGTGAAGAGATGGCTGTTACTTCAGTCAAAGGAGGTTGGTTTGGTTGTTTGGGTTGACGGGCGTCCCTATAGGGGCGTCCGTACTTTTTTTATTATTAATGAGTTAGCTCCCGCTTGCCGCCCTCGACAGGCGATCCCGGATGGCATCCCACTCTGCTCCGGACGGAAGTGACTGAATCAGAATAAGTTCCGCCCCGGTTTGGTCACATTGGTTCAAGGTATCATAGAGGCTTCGGGCGTAACCGTCCGGAGATGCTGGAAGTTGGTGCCAATTTTCCAAATCAAAGTCAGCCGGTGGCGGCTCGATAGAAATAATGAACGCTTTCGTGCCGGATTGGCCAAGTGACTTTTTCCAATCCTCCCCCGCGAGAATGACTCTTGCTTTTGGCGAGTAGTGCAAAGGCAACTGCCCGGGGCTTTTAAGAGCGTCACCTGATCGCGGCCCTGCTGCTGTCGTACGAACCTCGCCCAGTACATCGCGAATCTGTTCAGGGCTGACCATGCCCGGGCGGAGAACTGTCGCGATCTCCCCGGTCAAGTCCACCACGGTGGATTCGATCCCGACTTCACAAGCCCCCCCGTCTAAGATCATAGGGATACGGTCGGCAAGTTGTTCGGCAACGTGCCTAGCCCGTGTTGGGGAGACTCGATTTGAAAGATTGGCGCTTGGCGCGGCCAGTGGAAAACCACACCGGCTTAGCACAGCCAACATAACGGGATGCGCTGGACAACGAACGGCAACGGTTTCTCCGCCAGCCGTGACGATGTCCGGTACCAAGTCAGCTTTGGGTAGAACTATTGACAACGGACCAGGCCAAAATGCCTCGGCTAGACGATCCGCGGCGCTTGGCCAAGCTGACACGCAGCTTCGCGCCATCTCGGCGGATTCAACATGCACAATGAGCGGGTTGTTCGCCGGTCGGCCCTTGGCATTGAAAACGCGGCTAACTGCCTCGGGAGAAAGTGCATTGGCAGCCAACCCATAGACGGTCTCAGTCGGTATGGCGACAAGCTGCCCCTGACCTAGCAACTCCACCGCTCGGTCAAGTGCCTCAGGATCAACGCCCGTCGCTATTTTCAAGTCGATTGGATTATTGCCGGGTTCGCTCAAGGCTGGTATTGCGCCAGAATCTCGACGGTCTGTCGGCTTCGGTTCGGATCATCCGTTGTGCAATAAGTCGCACCAACGGCGGTGAGCATTTTTTATGATCTTCTTTGCGGCGGTCTTGGAAAGCCAGCCTTTTACCTCCACTTCCTTGTTTTCGAGACTCTTGTAGTGGGCGAAGAAATTCGCGGTGGTGGTGACCCAGTGCGCGTCAAGATCGCGCAGCGACTTGTATTCGGGCACATGGCTCATCGGAACGCCCACGATCTTGTAGTCCTCGTCGCCGTTGTCGGTCATGTCCAACACGGCGATCGGTTTCACCTGCACCAATGTGCCAGTTTGGATAGGGATATTATTGTAAATGACAATGTCGAGTGGGTCATTGTCCAATGCAAAAGTCTGCGGGATGAACCCATAGGACGACGTGTAGCGCATGGAGCTGTAGAGGCAACGATTCAGCCTGAAGATATCCAGCTCCTCGTCGTACTCGTATTTGGCGTTTGTGTCTTTAGGAATCTCAATGATGCAGTTGATAACATCAGGACTCTCTTTTCCGATCGGGATTCGGTTTACAAGACTCATTTGAAGCAGCTTGGGTTGGAGACTATATTGATCGAGCCTACGTTTGTATTAGAGGTAACCTTGAATTCGATAATGGATATAAAGATGCTT
>WTHH01000540.1:933-2422 GCA_011523195.1 Verrucomicrobiales bacterium | reverse complement strand
GGGCCGGAGGTTCACTTTCTCTTACGATCAGATTTTGACGCCGTTTCGGCCAACGGCTTGCGGGTTCAAAGCGCCGATGGCGACTACACGCTGCAGCCATCCATCGCCCGTTCTCCCAGTGAAATCGGTGAGTGCGACCTTGTATTAATCGCACTAAAATCAACGGCCAACCATCGTTTTGCTGAACTGCTGGCCCCGCTTGTCGGTGAGCAGACCGTGCTTTTCACCCTGCAAAACGGCCTCGGCAACGAGGCGGAATTGGCCTTACTTTTCCCGGGGCGGCCGGTGTTTGGCGGCATGTGTTTTGTCTGTCTCAATCGCACGGAGCCCGGGGTCGTCCATCACATTGCCCACGGCAAGATTGTCATGGGCCGGCACGGCGGGCCGCCCGACGAATTGACCGAATGTATTGCCGGACTCATTCGTGCCTCGGGGATTCCGGTTGATGTGTCGCCCGATCTCGAGCGTGCACACTGGGAAAAGCTGATCTGGAATATCCCATTCAACGGACTCGGCGTTGCTGGATCCGCCGGGCTGGCAGCCGTGCTCGCTGGCGACCTTCCGCCGGGTCAACCGATCGGCCCGTGCCTCGCGACCGACAGCCTGCTCGACGAAGGCCCGTGGGAGCAACTCATCACCGGGTTGATGGATGAGGTCATCGCTGCGGGCCGGGCGCAGGGCCACGATCTCTCCCCCGGCCTTGGCCAATATCAACGTGATCGCACTCGGGTCATGGGCGCCTACCGGGCGTCCACACTGATTGATTTTGAAAACGCCCGTCCGCTGGAGCTCGAAGCCCTGTTCCGCAAACCGCTTGCCGCAGCCCGGGTCGCCGGTGTGGACACCCCGCGCCTGGCCAAGCTCTGCACCGTGCTGGAGCAGTTGGTGGCCGAACAAAAAAACTCGGTCATCAACGTCAACTAGTCCACACTCCCCGGACTGTAATGCGACACCTTTTTATACTCCTGACGGCCCTCGCCGGTTTTGCCTCGGCTCCGCTTAGCCAAGCGGACACGCGACCGAACATCGTGTTCATGATCGCCGATGATCTGGCGTGGGACGACCTCGGCTGCTCCGGCAATCCCAAAGTCCGGACGCCGCATCTCGATCGCCTGGCCAAGGGCGGAATGCAGTTCCCCAACGCCTTCCTCACCATCAGCTCGTGCAGCCCGAGCCGCGCGAGCATCATCACTGGCACCTATCCTCACCAGACCGATGCCGAACAGTTGCACTGGCCGCTGCCGGCGGATCGGCTGACGTTCGTTGAACTGCTCAAGGCCTCCGGCTACTGGACGGCTGCCGCCGGCAAGTGGCACCTCGGCAACGCGGTGAAGGATTGCTTCGACGAGGTGCGCGAGGCCGACGTGTCCGGTTTTCAACTGCCAACCGGGGAGGCGGCCAAGGAGGGGAAAATCATCCAAAAAGTGATCGGCGACGCCCGCAGTGGCTGCGACCAATGGGTGCCGGTGCTTAAGGCGCGTCCCAAAGA
>WTHH01000540.1:0-923 GCA_011523195.1 Verrucomicrobiales bacterium | reverse complement strand
TTCCTCTGGCTCGCCGCGCTCGACCCGCACCGCGACTACGACGAAGGTATTCTGGAAATACCACACAAGCCGGAGGACGTCCGATTGCCGCCTTACGTGGCGGACACGCCGAAAAGCCGCAAGGACTATGCGCTGTACTACGACGAGATCACGCGGCTCGACCGGTTCGTCGGCGAGGTGATGGCTGAGCTGAAAAAACAGGGCGTGGCCGACAACACGTTCGTGCTGTTTATCAGCGACAACGGCCGGCCATTTCCCCGCGATAAAACGACGCTGTACGACAGCGGCATCCGGACGCCGTTTATCGCGAACTGGCCGGCTCGCATCCAGCCGGGTGGCAGGAGCGACAGCCTCATCAGTTCCGTAGATATCGGGCCGGCGTTTCTGGAACTGGCTGGCCTTTCCACGCCGACGGTTTTTGAGGGACGCAGCTTTCTGCCGCTGTTGCGCAATCCGTCACTGACCTTGCACGATTTCGTGTTCGCAGAGCGCAACTGGCACGACTACGAAGACCGGGTGCGGGCGGTTCGCAATAAGCGTTTCAAGTACATCCGTAACTTTTATCACGACCTCCCCAACACGCCACCGGCCGATGTTGTCCGGTCGATCGCCTATCGGGAAATGATCCGACTTCGCGACGAGGGCCAGCTCGCTGAGGCACAGAGAAACACCTTCATCCAGCCGAGGGCCAGGGAGGAGTTCTACGACATCAAAAACGATCCGTACGAACTGCGTAACCTCGCGGCCGACCCCAGGCAGGCCAAGCGGCTGAAGCGGTTCCGCCGCGCGTTGGCCAAGTGGCAGGAGGAGACAAACGACACAGAGCCACCATTCCGGACGCTTGATGAATTTGGTCGCGAGAACGGCCAGGCGTTGCCGGTCCGGGAACGCCCGCGTCCGGACAAGGTTGAGATGATCAGGCG
>WTHH01000202.1 GCA_011523195.1 Verrucomicrobiales bacterium | reverse complement strand
CGGCCCGGAGCGAGGATCCATACCAGCAGGTCGGGGCCTGCATCCTGCGCAAAGATCATTCCGTAGCCGGCGTCGGTTACAACGGTGCACCCCCGGGAGTTGAAATCGACTGGTCAAACCGCGATGAACGCCGCGCCCGCGTGATCCATGCGGAGGCCAACGCCTTCCGTTATCTCCGCCCGCAGGAGGGCTATCTCCTCGCCGCCACGCTCCTTCCCTGTCGGAGTTGCATTCAACTCGCTGCCTCCTACGGCATCGATAAAATCGTATACGCCGACGAGTACGAAAAAGACGACATGGCGCACAAACTCTGTGCCGAATTCGGAATCGAGCTGGTCAAAATCACACCCGGCTGAGCGCCGCACCTTGGCTACCAAAACGAAATCGTTCGCCGTCGAAAACTACGACCTCGGGGCAACGCTGTCGAGTGGGCAGGCGTTCCGTTGGCAACCGCTTGGCCAAGCGTGGGAAGGCGTCATCGGCGAGCGTTGGGTGCGACTGCGCCTGGCCAAGCGCGGTATCACCGCCGAGGCCCCTTCCCCCACCAACGACTGGGCTTGGCTCGAAAAATATCTGGATACCCGTTTCGACCTTGGCCAAGCGATCAGCACGTTTCCGGAAGACGAGCCGATGCAAAACGCCGTCGCCACCCTGCCCGGCCTGAGATTGCTCCGGCAGGACTACTGGGAGTGCCTCGCCTCGTTCATCCTTTCCGCGACCAAACAAATCGTCCAGATTCAGCAAATGGTCGCCCTTTTGGCTGAGCGTTACGGCAAGCCGATCGCCTCCGTTGGGGACTCACCGGCGTTCGCTTTCCCGACCATCGAACGGATCGCAGCCTGCTCCGAAGCTGAGCTTCGCGACTGCAAGTTGGGCTTTCGTGCGCCAAACCTGCTCGGCGCTGCCCGCGACATTCTTGACGGAAACATCGCGTGGCAACAGTTACCTGAAATGACCAGCGCCGACGCGCGTGGCGAGTTGATGAAACTGCGCGGTGTCGGCCAAAAGATCGCCGACTGCGTGCTGCTTTTCGCGGGAGGTCATCAGGAGGTTTTTCCGGTGGACGTCTGGATCGAGCGGGCGCTGCAACGGCTGTTTTTCCCAAAACGCAAACCCACGGCCAAGCGGCTGCGACACTTCGCAGATACCCACTTCGGCCCACACGCTGGCCTCGCGCAGCAGTACCTTTTTCACTACGCCCGCGTTCACCTAAAGTTGAAATAAAATGAATTGCACCGAACTTGATGTCCTCCTGTCACCCGCCGAATTCGAGGGCTTGCCAGAGCAAGACTTGAGCGACACCAGTTGTGTGGTTTTTGACGTACTGCGGGCCACCTCGACTATGACCGTCGCCTTAGCCAACAGTGCGGAGGCGATCCTGCCCTGCGCGACCATTGACGAAGCGATCACCGCTCGAGAAACGGAGCCCGGATTGCTCCTCGCCGGAGAACGCGGGGGTCAACGCATCACGGCCGAAATCAGTGGCGGAACGGAGTTTGACTTGGGCAACTCGCCTCGCGAAATGACACGCGATGTCGTCGCCGAAAAACGAATGGCAGCCACCACCACCAACGGCACCCGAGCGCTCAAGGCCTGCAGTGGTTCGAAGGCGGTTTGGATCGGCAGCTTCCTGAATCTTACAGCGCTTGGCCAAGCGATCCGCGACGCCAATCCGAAGCGCCTGCTTTTGGTTTGCGCCGGTACCGGTGAGGCTTCGGCACTGGAGGATGCGCTTGGGGCCGGGGCGCTGAGCGACCTGCTTTGGCCTGCGCTTGGCCAAGCAGCCACAGACTCAGCCCGCTTGGTTCGTGATCATTACCGTAGCAACCAAGCGCAACTGCTTGCGGTTGCAAGCGAAGCCAAAAACGCCCAACACCTATCGAGCATTCCCGCCCTCGCGCCGGACGTCGAGTTTTGCCTGCAACGGGATACGCACCCAATCGTCGGAAAGATGAACGCGGATGGCTGGGTGACCGCCTGAAAATCAGAGTTTGAAGGCGACGATGTCTGACTCCTGCTCGATACGCCCGAGGTAATCGAGACTCCGCTGAATTCCGTCCTCAGTATCCTCAAGCGGTTCGTACTCGATCTGGCAGATACCAGCGAACTTGAGCTGCTCAAAAATCGGCTGATAGTCGAGGTCATCGTCGCCAATCGCACCCGCCACCCAGCCCTGCCCTCGGCGCGACCAGTCCTTGAGGTGGCAGTAGTTGATCCGGTCGTTGAGTAACTCAAGCAGACACATTTTGTCGTCCGAATTGACCGCCTTGATGTTGCCGGGGTCGTAGTTGAAACCAACCCTTGGCGGAAGATCAGTCAGTAACCGCTGAAGGCAAGTAGCATCGGTGGTGACAGAGTTGATGTGCGTCGCGGAGCCGTCGTCGTTGAACTCGATGCCCCCGTGTGTCTCGATGCCAATCAACAATCC
>WTHH01000505.1 GCA_011523195.1 Verrucomicrobiales bacterium | reverse complement strand
GCACGACGCCGGTGTCGAACAGCGACTCGAACTCCGGGAAAAAGGCGTCCCCCTCGACCTCCCGCTTCACGCGTGTCAAAAATAGGTCCGAACATTGGCCAAGTGCTTGGCTGTAGATTTCCGCGCCGCCGCAAATAAAAATGGTGCGATTCCGGTACGTCTCCACTTGGCCAAGAGCCGCGAGGCTGCCAAGCGTTCGCACGCCGGTGACGGAGCCGGGGTTGCGCGTCAGCACCACGGTTTCACGCCCGGGCAACGGTCGGCCGATCGATTCAAACGTCTTTCGGCCCATCGCCAGCACATGGCCCATTGTCGTCTCCTTGAACCATTTGAAATCCTCCGGCAAATGCCAGGGGATGGTGTTACCGTTGCCAATCGCCCGGTTGAGCGACATCGCGGCGATGGCCTTGAAGGGCAGGGCAGACATCGGTCACACGGCGATCGGCGCCTTGATCGACGGATGCGGATCGTAGTTTTGCAACTCAAAGTCCCCGTACTGGAACGAGTAAATGTCGCTCACATCCGGGTTGATCACCATCGTGGGCAGCGCCCTTGGCTCCCGTGCAAGCTGAAGCTTGGCCTGATCGAGATGATTCGAGTAAAGGTGCAGATCGCCAAACGTGTGGATAAACTCGCCTGTTTTCAAACCGCATACTTGCGCCACCATCATCAGCATCAGTGAATACGAGGCGATGTTGAACGGCACACCGAGGAAGAGGTCGGCACTGCGTTGGTAAAGCTGGCAGCTCAACTCACCGTCGTGCACATAAAATTGCACCATCGCGTGGCAGGGAGTGAGCGCCATTTGATCCAGCTCCCCGGCGTTCCATGCGCTGATGATGTGGCGTCGACTGTCAGGGTTGTTTTTTAATTCGCTGATCAGCCGGTCCACCTGGTTGACCGATGTGCCGTCGGGCCGTTTCCAGTCACACCACTGCGCCCCGTACACCCGGCCAAGGTCACCGTCCTCGTCGGCCCACTCATCCCAGATCGTCACGCCATTGTCGTTGAGGTACTTGATGTTCGTATCGCCATTCAGGAACCAAAGCAGCTCGTGGATGATCGATCGAAAGTGAAGCTTCTTCGTGGTGAGCGCGGGGAAACATTCGCCCACCGGGAAACGAGCCTGTGCACCAAAGACAGAGATCGTCCCGGTGCCGGTACGGTCGCCTTTGGCCTTGCCCTCATTCAGAACCAGCCGCAAAAGATCAAGATACTGAACCATGCCTTCCCAAAACCTAACCAACCCACCACCCTCGGTCGAGAAAGAGCGTTACTTGATTGTGGCGAGGATGGCTTGGGCGGCGCGGGGGGCGGCGCCGGGTTCGCCGAGTTGGGTGGCGACTTGGTCGAGGCCGTAGAGGATTCGGTTTCGCTCGGTTTTGTCCTGCAGCAGGCGCAGGCCGGCTTCGGCGAGGTTTTCCGGGGAGGCCTGTGACTGGATGAATTCGGGAAAAAGTTTCTCTCCCGCGAGGATATTGGGCATGGCCAGGTGCGGCACCTTGACGACCAGTTTTCCGATGGCGTAGGTGGGCGGGCTGGTCTTATAGAGCACGACGGTGGGCACCCGGAACCAGGCGCATTCCATGGTGACCGTGCCGGAGGAGGCAATGGCAAGGGCCGCTTGGCCAAGCGCTTGGCTTAGGTCGCCGATCTGCAGGTTAATCTCGGTGCCGGTCGGGATGTGTCGCTTGGCCAAGGCGAGCATTTCCTCGTTGGGAAATACCATTCGCAGCCTAATTTTTTGTTTTGCGGCAATGATGACCACGGCCTCGAGCATGGCTGGCAGGTGTTTTTCAATCTCACGCCTGCGGCTGCCGGGGAGCAGGAGCACCTCGGGGTGTTCGGTGAACAGGTCTGGATTGCTGGAGGGCGCTTGATCCGCCGGCCTGGCTTGAGGGAAACGATCGACAAGTGGATGGCCCACGAATTCGACGGTAAACTCCGGCACCCGTTCGGCGTACCATTTTTTTTCGAACGGAAAAATCGAGAGCATCAGGTCGAAGTCGGCCGCGATTTGTTTCACGCGCCCCTCCTTCCATGCCCAGAGTTGGGGCGAAACGTAGGCGATGATCTTCGGTTGCCATTCCTTGAACGCACCGCCGCCCTGTGTCTGGTATTTGCGAATCGCCCGGGCGAAGCGGAGGTTGAACCCGGGGTAATCGATGAGGACGATCGCGTCCGGTTCGTGTTTCGTGGCAAGATCGACGAGTTGCTGAAACAGGCGTCGAAACTTGGTGTAGTTTTTCAGCGCCTCCCAGATACCGACAACGGCGTGTTCGCTGAGGTCGAACTCCGGTTGCAACCCGGCGGCCTCCATTTTTGGCCCACCCGCGCCGATGAATTCGATGTCGTCGCCGCCCGATTGTTCACGGATGGCGGCGATGAGTTCCGCCCCAAGCGTGTCGCCGCTCGCTTCCCCGGCGATTAACAGGATTGTTT
>WTHH01000553.1 GCA_011523195.1 Verrucomicrobiales bacterium | reverse complement strand
CATCCCGTCCTGCGACAGTTCCTTGTTACCGTAGTTCGGGTCGGAGAAATATACGCCGCCCTTGGCATCGATCCACAGGTCGTTTGGCTTGTTGAATTTCTTGCCGTCGTAGCGCTTGGCCAAGGAGCTGGTGTCGCTGCCGTCCTGCGTGTAGGCCACCACGCGCTTGGCATTGCCCTGACAGGCGTAGAGGCTTCCGTCATCGGCAAAGTATAGGCCGTTGGCCCCGTTGGATTCCTCGGCAAAAATCGAGAGCTTCTTTTCGGAGACAGCCCATTTGTGGATACGGTTGTTTGGGATGTCGGTGAAATAGACATCGCCATTGGCCGCCACGGCCGGGCCTTCGGTGAACTTGAACCCACCAGCCAGCTTGACCGGATTGGCCCCGGGCGCGACGAGGTCTGCTGCCTCAGCCCCGCTTGGCCAAGCGACGGCTACCGCAATCAACAGGCCAAGCGGCCTGAGTTGAGTCTTCAAGGAAACGCTCATTCGCTTGCCTGATCTGCCTTACTTGTTCTGATCCCAGAACTGTTTCACGGTCTTGGCCGAGATCCGTGCGTGCTCCTCCGGAGAGCTGAGCACAGTCTTGAGCAGTGCCTCGTTCTTGGTGTCGTTACGCTGATAGACCCAAAGGCCCTCGAGGATGTGGTGAGCGTCCTCCTTGGATTTGGGATCAAACTGTTTCAACCACTTGTCGGTGGCGGCCAGCACCTTGTCGCTTGGGTGCTCGGAAAGTTCCACCCGGGCGCGGTGACGCACGCCGTTGATCGGGTGCTTGAGCAGGTCGAGCAGTGTCTCGATCGACTCGCCGTCCACGCTGATTTTTTTGGAAAGCTCGCGTCCCTCGTAGGTCACGCGAAAGATGCGGCCGTGGGTCTTATTGCGGTTTGGGTCACGAACGTTGTGCTGCATGTGGCCGACGATGACGTTCTGCCAGTCGGAGACATAGAGCGCTCCGTCGCCGCCGATCTCGAAGTCGGTCGGTCGGAAGTTGCGGTCACCGGAGACGAGCAGATCCTTGGTCTCAGTGCCCCAGACGTCGCCCTCGTCATCATATTCCATCGTGTACTGCTTGATGCCGAGGAAGCCAATGGCGTTGCAGATGAGAAAGTTACCGTTGTTTTCCTCTGGGAAATGATCGCTGGAAAGGATGCCACTGGAACAGACCGGGCGGACGGTTTTCTTGAGCAGCTCCTGCATCTTAAAGTTGCCCTTGCCGTCTGGACGAACCTGATAGGCACGACCGCCGGTGCCGTCAGTGGCGTAGTGATAACCCCAATAATCGAAGCTGATGCCGTGCGGGTTCGGGCTGTTGTTGGCGTGACGCTGGAAGCGGAAGGTTCGCGGGTTGAAGCGGTACATCGCCGAGGCGGTGTCGCGCTGCGGCCCCTGCCACGGGGTCTCGACGTTGCTCACGTGGAACACGCCGCGCTGGTAGTAAATGTACCCGTCAGGCCCGTACACGAGGTTGTTGGCCGCGTGGTGAGTGTCGGCGGAGTCGAGGCCGTGGAGCAGGCGCTCCTTCACATCAGCCACGTCATCCCCGTCGGTGTCCTTGAAATAGATCAGGTCCGGGCAGCTCGCCACAATCACGCCACCGTTCCAAAACTCGAACCCGGTTGGGTTGTGCACTCGGGCAAAGGTGATCATTTTGTCGGCCTTGCCGTCCCGGTTTTCGTCCGGGAGAATCACCAACGCATCCTGCATTTCCTTGTGCGCAGGGTTGCGGATCGGCTCCCACTTCGGGTAGGTCGGCCAGACAGCCGCCCAGATACGGCCCTTGGTGTCGACGCCCATCTGCACCGGGTTGATCATGCCTTTGAACATTTCCTCCGAGGCGAAGACGTTGGCCTTCATGTTTGGCGCGAGCTTAAGCTTGGCTAAGGTTTCCTCGGCCTTCATGTACTTGACCGAGCCTTCCTTGTTGGGGTTGCTGCTCCGCGAACCGCCGCCGACGTTGGATATCACCGTGACCGGGGCAGGCACGTTGCTGTCGTCCGGCTTGATCGATTTGCCGCGAGCCGCCGCGTGCACGACCTTGTCACGGTTGGCAGTCATGATATCGATCATCTTCAACTCATGCTGCAGTACGGTGCGGTTGGTCTGTTTATTTACAAACGCCAGCCCGGAGCGGCCACCCCAGACGTCGTTGCCATCCGTGGCGCGGTAACGATTGTACCAATGCCAGTTTTTGTTGAGCACGGCATCCTGAATGCGGCCGAGCTTGCGCTTGCCGACCTTGGGGGCCTTGCCAAAGAGATTCTTATAGATGCCCTGCGCGAGCAGTTGGTTGCCTTCGCTGGTGAGGTGAATGCCGTTGATCGTCAGCGGCTTTTCGCTGCCCTCGTACAACTCCTGCGACAGTGTGAACAGATCAACAAACTCGACGCCCTTCTCGTTGGCTACCTGGCGCGTAGCCTCGGTGTACTTGGCCAGACGCTCGTTATTGGC
>WTHH01000456.1 GCA_011523195.1 Verrucomicrobiales bacterium | reverse complement strand
GCCATCGGAATGAGCCTCCATCTGCCGCTCGAGCCAGTCGATTGGCGGATCGCCCTCCGCGCGCGAGCCCTTGGGAGGGCCGGCATCTTTCGAAAAATAAAAATCAACGTGTATCGCCTGCAACGCTCCGATTGCACCGGAGGCAATCGCCTCTTTCGCCTGAATCACTGCGGGTAAGTAGTTCCGGTTCCAGAGAAGGAATTTCACGTCATTGCGTTGAACCACCTCAACGAGCCGATCGCACTCGGAAAGGCGGGTGGACATCGGCTTATCGGCGATTACGTGCAACCCGGCATCGGCCGCGCGCACAGCAAGATCACAATGCCGCTCGGCCTCAGGACTGACCGCCGCCATATCGAGATCATACTCAGCAATCGCCTTGGCCAGATCGCGCACATACGGGATGCCAAACTCGTCGGCAAACTTTTGATTGCGCTTGTGCACCCAATCCGGCTGGTCGGCATCATCGGTCACCACAACCAACTCGAACCGTGGATGCGCCGCCACGGCACGCGGTAGATAACAATGCTTCACCACGCTGAACACCCCGGCCCGAAATATCTTCGTCTCCGCCACTCAGCTAACCTCCTTTCCGCCGATCACCTGGCTGCTTTTTGCAGACTCCAAAACTTGATCCACGACACTGGCCGCTCTCGTTGTGTCGGCCACCGTCACGCTTGGCGCGCGTTGTTCGCTGATGGCATCGACAAATTCCTGCAGTTGTCCGACCAAGTCGGCACGCCCCAGACTCGCGCGAATTGCATTCGGCTGGCCTCCGCTGTAGAGCAGATTCATATTGTGATGATCATCCGCGTAGGCCGCGCCGGTGCCGCCGATCATCGTCAGCGAAAAGTAATCGCCACCACTCGGCAACGACGCAGCGACATCAATCATCGCCATGCCGTCGTTCGAAAACCCAAGGTGAAACTGGATGTACTCCGGATTGGCCGCAGACTGCAGCGACCACACCGTCTCCGGCGCACTGCCGAACAGCCAGCAGGCGAGATCCGCGTCCGGCAGGATGCGATCAGCCAGCACCCCGACACCCTCACCGGGCGGCAGCCAGCGGTGGATGCGCAATAGTCCCGCTTGGCCAAGTTTGTTGTCGTCGAGGCTGCGCTTGACCGATTGGACTGAGGGCAAAAAGCGCCACGGATGGGCCGGCATCAGCAGCGTGTCCGCTTGGCCAAGCGCGGCTAGATTGCCGCCGGCCGGCCCGGTGAGAACCGGTTTGCCGATCGCCGAAGCCGCCTTGGCCAAGCGCTCGGCAGCCCCTTGATCGGCATCGATAACGACGGCGTCAAATGCGTCCGCTTGGCCAGCGATAAGCGCCGAAGCCGAGGTTGCTTCCGTCACTTGGCCAAGTGCCTTGCCGGAGCCGCCGGAATCCACCGGCGCATACGCCGCCCAAGCCGCGCGATGCAGCCTTGTGCTGATACTGCCGTAAGCCTCCGCCGTTTCGGCTGAACTGATTAGAGCGAGGCGAATCATGATGGTTGAGTCAAAATAAGTGGGGCGGGCAATGTCTCACGCCACGTTCAGCGGGCCAAACCAATTTGTTGCACCACGCAAAACACAAGCGCATTATCCGCGCCACCAATCAAAGACTAATCGTGTCGACACAATCCTCAAGCCCCATCAACACGCTCACACAGGCTGGGCGATACCTGATCGTCATCTCCGCATTCCTCGGCTGGTTCTTCGCCGGTTGGCATTTGGGCATCAACTCATTGGCCATGGGCTCAGCGGCGAAGGACCTTTTGCGAAACACCGGTCAGTACGAAGTAGTTCAGGTGGATCGGGAAGCGGCGGCGGCACAGATCGAAAAGGACGGAAGCGGCGATGCGGAGGCGTTGGCCAGGGCCTCCGCCGATAAACGGCTAAAAACCGACAGCAGTTCCTGGTTTGGTTACTACGTCTGCGCGCTGTTGTTCGGCGGTGCTGCGGGCGGGCTGGTGTTTGGGAGAATCGGGGATCGTTTCGGACGTGTGAAGGGGATGACCGCGGCGATCTGTTGTTACTCCGGTATGTCACTGCTCGCGTACTACGTACAGGCGCCGTGGCACCTGTTGGTCATGCGCTTTCTTGTTTGCATGGGCATGGGCGGCATGTGGCCCAACGGCGTGGCCTTGATGAGTGAAGTGTGGTCCGGCGTCTCTCGGCCGCTGCTCGCCGGGGTGATCGGCACGGCAGCCAATATCGGCATCTTCATCGTCGCGAGCATCGGAAAATACGTTCGCGAAGTCTCCATCGACGACTGGCGCTGGGTGATGCTCCTGGGCGGAGCACCGATCGTGCTTGGCATTTTAATCCCGTTTATCGTGCCGGAGTCGCCGCGCTGGCTGGCCCAGAAAACCGGGGGATCAGCCGACGAGAAAAACCCATCAGTAGGCACAGCTGAGATTTTTCAATCGGCCCTGCTGCCCGTGACGTTGATTGGGATACTGCTTGCG
>WTHH01000246.1:30324-32209 GCA_011523195.1 Verrucomicrobiales bacterium | reverse complement strand
CTGCAGGGCCACGAGATCCTCGCCCGGCTTGAGGGAGTCGAGCACGGCTTCCTCTTCCTTGAGCTGTTCCTGCGAGTAGTTGGCCGCCTTGATGGAGAGGCCGATCCGGCGATCCGCGCGGTCGATCTTGATCACGCGGGCGCTGACTTCCTCGCCCACCTTGAGGGCATTCTTGATCTTATCGATGCGATCCTCGCTGACTTGGCTGATATGCACCAGGCCGTCGATGTCGTGCTCGAGTCCGACGAACGCACCAAAGCTCGCGAGCTTGGAGACCTTGCCGGTGACGAGGTCGCCGACCTTGTAGTAGTTGTCGATGGTTTCCCACGGATCCTCGGCCAGTTGCTTGATGCCGGCGGAGATGCGCTGGTTTTCGCGATCGACCTCGAGCACCTGTGCCTCGACTTCCATGCCCTTCTTGAGCACTTCGGACGGGTGGTTGATCTTGCGCGTCCACGAAATGTCGGACACGTGGATCATTGCATCGAGACCTTCCTCCAGCCCCATGAAGGCACCATAACTGGTAAGGTTGCGAATCTTGCCGGTGACCTTTGAGCCGACCGGGTACTTCTCCTCAGCCAGATCCCACGGGTTGGTGTCGAGTTGACGCACACCGAGGGAGATTTTCTGCTCGTCGCGGTTGATGCCCAGCACGACCGCCTCGATTTCCTGATCGGCCTTGAGCACCTCGGACGGTTTGTTGATGCGCTTGGTCCAGGACAACTCGGTGACGTGCACCAGCCCCTCGACGCCCGGCTCCAGTTCCACAAACGCGCCGTACGGCATGAGATTGACCACCTTGCCGGAAACCTTTTCGCCGATGGGAAACTTCTCGTCGATGTTCTCCCACGGGTTTTCCTGCTTCTGCTTCAGGCCAAGGCTGACGCGCTCGCTATCCTTGTTGATATCGAGCACCACGACCTCCAGCTCTTGTCCAACGACCAGCAACTGCGAGGGGTGAGTGATGCGGCCCCAGCTCATGTCGGTGACATGCAGCAGGCCGTCCAACCCGTTCAGGTCGATGAACGCACCGAAGTCGGTCAGGTTCTTCACCGTGCCCTTGCGGATGTCGCCCGGCACCATTTCGTCGAGCAGCTTGGCGCGTTGTGCGGAGCGCTCCTCCTCAATCAACTCGCGGCGGCTCAGCACGATGTTTTGGCGCTCAAGGTTCAGTTTCACGACTTTGAACTCGTGCGCTTGGCCGACGTAGGCATCCAGATCGGTTGGGGTGTTTACGTCGATTTGTGAGGACGGCAGGAATGCCTCCACGCCGATGTTCACGATCAGGCCGCCTTTGACGGCCGCCTTAATGCGACCCTTGATGCGGCCCCCTTCTTCGCAGATTGCCTTGATGTTATCCCAATTCTGCTTGAACACCGCCTGCTCGTGGGAGAGCACGACCATGCCGTCGCGATCCTCGAGCTGCAGAATGAGCACGTCGACCTCGTCGCCGACTTTTAGTTCCTCATCAAGGTCTTCAAATTCACTTGCCGGCACAGAGCCTTCGCTCTTGTAGCCGATATCGACCATGACTTCCTTCGAACGAATCTCGATGATCGTTCCCTTGACAATTTGGCCGGTGGCAAAGCTTGTTTCGCTCTTCGCCAGGGCCTCTTCCATAGTTATAGACACAATTTTTAAGATAGAATGGGAGTAATGTTCACTCGGAAAACCAGTTGCTCGAGAAAGGCGTCCAAAGACGGAGCGACTGGGTTAAAGGTTAAGTTACTCAGGTTAACAGGTTTTTTCTCAGCTTCAACGAGCACCCACCCATGTGGGGCTCAGCGGCGGGGCAACATACGCTTGGCCAAGCCGAATGCAAGCGCCATTTTCAACTAATTCCGCTTGGCCAAGGGAACGGAGAAACGCCTGTCTCCTTTGTAAA